>NZ_JAKIHL010000002.1 GCF_021608135.1 Microaerobacter geothermalis | reverse complement strand
TCGCTCATCGCGATAGCATAATCAGATCCAGCGATTGTCCTGGCTCTAGGGGAACGAAAGCAGCTTCAGGATCCCGAGGCTCTACAGCGAATTTTTGATTATGATCTTCGATCAGTTCCGGAAGGATTTTGTTGGCCTCTTCCACAGTGTTGATCCCACGAAGGCGTAGCTCGACTACCCAACGATCTTGCAAGGTTTGGAAAAGTCGCTCAATCCGTCCTTTGGCCTGCGGAGTCGTGGCCTTGATATGGGTAACACCTAATTCCTTTAGAGCTTGGCCGAATTGCGATAATGATACAGGTTCTCCTGCCAATTCCTGCTCCAACCAACGATGGGGGCTTGCATCCATTTGAACTAACATCCCGGCTTGGGGCTTACGTTCTCTTGGACGATGAGCCTTTGGCGCCCGACGTTTGCGTTTAGATTTGATACGGGCTTCACAGCGAATTCTACGTATGGTAGACGGGCTTACCTCGATTCCTTCATGTTTTGCTAATCATTCAGCGAAGTGATGATCATTGCAGTTACGATAGCGATCACTAGTATAAAGCTCTAAAATGGTTTGCTTCAATTCATCAGAAGTCGCATGAGCAGGTTTTCGCCCTTTGTTTTTATGAATGACACCTGATTCTCCCTCCCTAATCACTCGTTTTTTTAGGCGATACACCTGGCGGATACTGATTCCAAGCAGTTCTGCTGCCTCACCTCCTGTGGTGGAACCTTCCATATGTTGCCTGATGACTTTGTAACGATTCAACTCTTCTTTTTTCAATGCGATTCTCTCCTGTCCCATAGTGACATTTTCACTGATGCGTTACAATATGACAATATCACAGACGTTCAACAATTTTAAAATATTATTTGAAAAGTTTATATTTAAAGATAGAATATAGAAAAGAAACAAATATATTTATTTTTAGGTGGTATTATGACTCTACGCACAAAAACTTTGATTTCGGTTGCGTTATTAACTTTGATATTATTAATAGCATTGCTCTTTATCATGCGTTTGATTATCATCAATAGTTTTGCTGTAATTGAAGAAAAGAACGTTGAAAAACGAGTTGAGCAATTTTTGAGTGCACTGGAGAGTCAAATCGCCGATATTAGTGCTACCGTAGGTGATTATGCAGGGTGGGATGATACTTATTACTTTTTGAAAAACAGAAATGATGCTTACTTACAATCAAATATGGTAGATTCCACTTTCATGGAAAACAATCTGAACCATATTATTCTAGTGGATGTTTCCGGCAGCATAGTCTATGGTAAAAGCTTTGATTCACAGCAGAAAAGGCAAATTCCATTGGTACCTGGGTTCAAGAAGTTGGTTGAAAAATACAGCAAGTTGATTCAACATCAAAACACGAATAAGTGAGATAAAAGGTATCGTATTGCTTCCGGAAGGCCCGATTCTCGTAGCATCCAAACCGGTTTTAACAAGTCGTTATGAAGGTCCGATTCGCGGAACTTTAATAATGGCAAGAAACCTGGATGAAGATGAAATAAGGTACCTGTCACAGCAGACAGAAATGGAAAAGCAAGTGGAAATGTTTCCTGCAAGTGCATTCACTTCCGAACATGAACAAATGCTTTTAAGCATGAACCAGCAGCAGAAAAATATATACGTACAAGCTATAGATGAAGAGAAAATTTCTGGGTATACTTTTATGAATGATATTTTTGGCAAACCAGTCTTGCTTTTTCGAATACAGATGAATCGGGATATTTACAAACAGGCTCAAGAAAGCTTATTCTATCTGTTTATGTTTTTCGTGATTACCGTCATCGCGTTTGGAAGTTTAGTTTTCTTTTTTCTTGAGAAATTTATTTTGTCAAGATTGACTTACCTTAGCAAAAGCGTAAGCAAAATCAGAAAAAAGGGAGACCTTTCGTTACGGGTTGAAGATTGTGGTCGAGATGAATTGGGGAATTTGGCGCAGGGAATTAATGAAATGCTGCACGCTTTGGAGCAATCCCAGAAGAAGATAACTTACCAGGCGTATCATGATTCGTTAACCAAATTGCCCAATCGTTTGCAGTTGGAACAATCTATATTTTCGGCTATAGAACATGATGAGACACTGGCTGTGATGTTTTTGGATCTAGATCGGTTTAAAAGGATAAACGATACCATGGGCCATGCCTCTGGAGATGAACTTTTACAGGAAGTTTCCAAGAGGCTGCTACAATGCCTTGATCCCGATGACTTAGTAGCCCTATGGGGTGGGGATGAGTTTGCTATCATTTTAAGAGGGGTCCGCGAGAAGACATTAGTCTCGGCAAAAGCCGGGAAAATTCTTGAGGAAATCAATAAGCCTGTTGTGATAGACGGTCAACAACTTACCGTAACCGGAAGTATCGGGATTAGTCTTTACCCGGAGGATGGAACCGATTATTACACACTTTTGAAAAACGCGGATACCGCTTTATATTATGCTAAAGAACAAGGTAAAAATGATTTATATTTTTATTCTCCGTCGATGAATAAGGATCATTATGAAAACTTAATGATGGAGAATCGTCTTCGTATAGCAATCAAAGAAAATGAATTTGTTTTGTACTATCAACCGCAGTTTAACATACGGACAGGGAGTATCTTTGGGATGGAGGCTCTGCTTCGTTGGCACAATCCTGAGGAGGGTATAATTTCTCCCGCACATTTTATTGCTGTTGCTGAGGAAACCGACTTGATAGTCCCGATTGGTGAGTGGGTTTTACGTACAGCCTGTCAACAAAATAAAGCATGGCAAGATGCGGGATATCCGCCGAATCGGATTTCCGTGAATCTATCCGCTAAACAGTTTCTACAAAAAAATCTGGTTGAAGCGGTAAAGCAAATATTGAATGAAACCGGATTAAGTCCTGAATGGCTCGAATTAGAGATAACGGAAAGCATTGCTATGAAGGATGTCGAATTAACGGTTCAGGTCCTGAAAGAATTAAGAAAAATGGGAGTACAAATCGCCATTGATGATTTTGGAATCGGGTATTCATCTTTAAACCATATAAAACGTTTTCCTATTAATACATTAAAGATTGATCAGTCTTTTATTCGGGATGTTACTGAGAATCCAGATGACGCTGCCATTGTTTCATCCATTATCACCCTTGCCCATAGCCTGAAATTAAACGTCATTGCAGAAGGGGTGGAAACAAGGGAGCAAGTGGCTTTCTTGAGCAGAAAAAATTGTGATCGAATGCAGGGCTATTTTTTTGGCAAACCGATTCCGGCAGAACAGATCGAGAAAGAATTTTTAATAAATTCGATTGATATGAATAAAAAAATTGGATTGTGATTCTAACCAACACAAGAAAATGGCTACTGGAAAATATCCAATAGCCATTTTCTTGTATCAACCCACGCGAACGAATATCTGGAAACTGGATTATCTTCCGCTTTGCAAACGGCGAATGCGTTCGTTCAAATCGGGGTGGCTGGAAAATAAGCCTGCCAATCCTCTTTTTCCATTAATTTTTAGTGTGGAAAGGGATTTCTGGCTTGTATCTACGAGTTGAACAGTTTTTTGCAGTGATTGCAGGGCATGAATCATCCGATCCTTTCCGGCCAGATAAGCCCCCTCAGCATCGGCATGGAACTCTCGGTGGCGGGAATATGCCATAACGGCAATGCTTCCAAGGATTGAGAATAAAATATCAAAAACAATAATAGCAATAAAATTGACGATAGGAGCTAAATCCTCCTTAACAAATCGAGACACAACATAAGCTAAAGTACGGGATAAAAATACTACAAAGGTATTGATAATCCCTTGGACTAAAGTCATTGTCACCATATCTCCATTTGAAATATGGGCAACCTCATGGGCAAGGACTCCGATGACTGCTTCTTCGTCCATCCGTTCCAACAATCCTCTGGAAACGGCAACCAATGAACGGTTTTTGGTTGGACCGGTTGCAAAGGCATTCACCTCAGGTGAGTCATAGATCCCAACCTCTGGCATAACGGTTAATCCTGCTTTGCGAGAAAGTTGATGGACTTGATCCACTAGTAGCCGTTCATGGTATTGAAGATTGGGATCATTTGGATTAATCACACGGACCTTCATGATCCACTTGGCCATGATCCTTGATAAAGCCAGTGAGATAAAGGCTCCCGTAAAACCGATCAAAGCACTTAAAACCAGCAGTGAATTAAAATCAATCCCCTGGGATGTAATGTAGTATCGGACTCCCAAGATATTCGCGATAATGCTGATCGTTACAATGATAAGCAAATTTACTCCAAGAAATAAACCAATTCGCTTAAACATGAGTAAATATTCCCTCCATTTATAATCTATAGATCTATTTCTATCCCACTTATACGATGATGAAAAGGAAAGGTTTCAAAAAATAGCTGAGAAAAGGAAGGCATGAGAATAACTGTACAGTTCATTTGATGTTTTGGATAAGTGTTGGGTTAAATCTGACAACTGACGAATATGTTCATCTTGGGACTCTAATATCTCCATCACGCTTTTTACTCCATCAAAGTTTTCTTCGCTTATTTTTGCCATGTCCATCACAGCCAACCATCCAAGGAAAAGAGGAAGGGGTACATGTTCCCGGATGATAATGAAGAAAATTCCATTTACTAAGGTGATCACGATAAGAATATAAACTGGCAATTGAATCAAAAATTTAATTTTTCTTTCCAAATTACTCTTCCTCCACCAGGCAAACTTCTATTATCGGATATCACGGAATATATATGTAAATAAAACTAACATAAACACATTATTACATAAATTTTTACAGTGATGTCAATAAGGGTGTGTGAACAAATATTACACTTCTGCTTCGATAAGTGGTAGATTAGAAAAAATTCCTTCTAAACTAAGTTTTCTTTATTAAAAACGTTTTTTTATGCTATAATTTCATAAATCATTATTAATATAAAAAATAAAAATTATTATAAATAATCATTCTATTATCTCGTTTTGATATGTGCATTTTAGGAGGATAAGGGGGGAATGAGAGTGAATAACCGTAAGGTTTATCGTATGATTCACTGGATACATGGTATGCTTCTGTTTACGCTCCTGATTACAGGTGCCATTCTTTATCTCCCCCTACTCCGCACCCTGTTTTTTGATTTTCGTTGGGAAATTAGACAATATCATTCCATGCTTGGAATTTTCTATTTTCTCTTTGTGTTTACCGCAACTCCATATGTGATTCAATACATGAGAATGCATGCATGGAAAAAAACCTTTCATATTTGCCTTCATATCACCTTAGCTTTAGGATGGACTGCCAGCGGGGTCTATCTTTGGGTGAATGATTCCACTTACCTTGGGATTAGACAACTATCCATCACCATACATGACGGTCTTTCGCTTTTTATCATTCCATGGGTGATAGCACACGTTGGGCTTTGGTATGCCAGAAAGAAGGGCTTATTTAGAAGCGGAATACAAACGTCTCCATCAAGGGGACATACCGTTCGTAACTGGGACCGCGCTATTTTGCTTACTCGAAGGGATGTGATTATTTTTTTTACCGGTGGGTTATTATCTCTTATCCTGGGGGGCTTGTTTCGCTGGGTTCAGCCGGTTTCTAAAACATTTTTAGCTAGCATTGAGACTGTGAAGAAGCGAGGTTATTTTCGTATTTATTCTGTACGTAGTGAAAATCCTGTCTTTGATCCTAATTCTTGGAAACTTGACGTGGGTGGGTTGGTGGAAAAACCCATGGAATTTTCATTTGATGAATTAATGAGACTGCCTAAGCATCAATATACTTATGATTTCTATTGTGTTACAGGTTGGAGTGTCACAGGAGTGAAGTGGGAAGGGATCCCCTTTCTTGAAATCGTAAAGATGGTTAATCCAAAATCTGAGGGAAAATACGTCACGATGTATTCGGCAGATCGGTTATACTGGGAAACCTATGAACTATCTCAACTGATGAACCGAAACGTCATACTTGCTTACAAGTTGGACGGAAAGGACTTGATTGCCAGTCAGGGAGCACCCCTGCGTCTCTTTCATCCGGGCATGTATGGATACAAATCTATCAAGTGGGTGAACCGTATTGAATTTACTGATCAAAGGGATTTAGGTTACTGGGAGGAGAAGGAAGGGTATGATCTCAATGGGTACATCACTTAAGTTTGGGTTGATTCTTGTAATATGGACGGCCTTTTTTTTTCTTTCCTTTCAAGTGATGTATAGTCAGGATGAGGAAGAAATCCTCAAGATTCAAAATGCTTTAAACTATTCCATGGCATGGAGGTCCTACTCGTTGGAACAGACTTTGGAAGCAGACAAAAAGGAGCAATCCAGGATTAAAGCAGTGTATCATGAGGATCCTTATGTCATGTGGGTTAATGTGAAAACAAAGCTGACTGACACGGAGGATTTTGTATTTGAAGTGTTCTTTCAGCCAGATTTGATTTATCTTCATAATATGAATACAGATGCTTGGAACAAGGTGGATTATACTCATCCGGTATCCGGAGAATTGGAATCAGTCAGAGATCCCTTTTCATTTTGGCAGCGTAGGTTGAAAGACATAGATAAAATCATCTCAAAGGACAATAATGGCTCGTTTATTACATATGTCCTACAGCTGAACCCCTTTCGGGATGAGGCTCATGGAATGCGATTTGAAAAAATAAAAAGTGCGGATATGGAGATCCGCCTGAAAAAACAACCGTTGGAATTAGATCAGATGAAGCTGACCATGAATTTTGAGCAGGAAATCTTTCGTCGATATGATGAGATTGTTTATTTCATGCGGTTTTCAGATATAAATCAGGCTAGGCAAATCATTCTGCCTAAAGAATCGGAAAAAGCGGTGCGGATTGATTAGCCTTTTAAAAACCAATGGAAAGAAAATGGCTAAAATTATAAAATATATTTGACTCTTGCTAAGTGACTTATTTGCCAAGAAAAGAATAAATTCGAAATATGAAGCAGAAGGTAATGGATATCTCAACGACTTATAATGAGCGAATGGAGGAGGATGTTTTATGAAGAGAGAATCTATATTGTTCCATGGCATTATTCCGCCGATGATCACACTGTTTGACCAACAGGGTGAAATTGATTGGAAAGCGAATCAGACATTGGTAGATTGGTTAATCGGTCAGGGAATACATGGGATTTTATTTAATGGAAGTTCAGGTGAATTCCCATCGTTGACTATAGAGGAACGTAAGTTGTTTGCCAAAGAAATGACCGCCTATGTTAATGGAAGAATTCCGGTTATAATCGGCACGGGGAGTACTTCAATAAAAGATACGATTGATTTATCACAACATGCAGAATCAATAGGAGCAAGCGGAGTTTTGATTGTCAATCCGTATTATTGGCAATTTACAGATGACAATTTGTATCGTTATTATACGACAATTGCTGATCATACTTCCATCTCAATCTTATTGTATAATATTCCTTTATTAACAGGGAAATCCTTATCCAGTGAGCTGGTTACTAGATTGGCTATCAGTCGAGATAATATAGTTGGTATTAAGGATACAATAGACAATATAGGGCATATAAGAGAACTTATTTTATCTATTCACCAGGTACGACCTGATTTTGCGGTTTTTGCCGCTTTTGATGAGCATCTCCTTCCAGCATTACAAATCGGTGCAGTAGGTGCAATTAACGGAACGGCCAACTTTGCTCCGCACATATCCGTTCAATTATATGAAAGTTTTAAACGTGGGGCTTTTGCAGAGGCTATTCAATGGCATCAAAAGCTGATTCGATTGATGCCAATTTACCAATATAGCGATCCTTTTTTTATTGGGGTGAAAGAGGCTGTTCATCAGCTTGTCTTAAATTACCGTACAGGAGCACGACTGCCATCCGGTGAAATCGATCAGCCATTGATAGATAAAATAAATCATTTTTTAGAACAAAATGGCTTAAAGTAGTTGTATGAACAATGTTGGTGTGATTAATTTCGTTGATCATCATGACTAAGAGGGATTAAATAGAAAACAAAATCATACCCGTACAGGCACAATAAAGCATCTGCCCTCATATACTTATAATAGTTTTCTTTTTGAAGAGGGAGGTGCTTTATTCATGTCAGGACTTTTAACTGCATTAGCTCTTCTGATTAAAGAATTGTATTTGTTTGTATCTTATGTCAAAAATAATGCATTTCCTCAGCCTCTTCCGGAGGATGAAGAGGAAAAGTATCTTAATTTATTGTATGAGGGGAACCAGCAGGCGAGGAATATCTTGATCGAACATAACCTTCGCTTAGTTGCCCATATTGTCAAGAAATTTGAAAATACTCGAGAAGACAGCGAAGATCTAATTTCCATAGGTACTATTGGACTGATAAAAGCGATCGAAAGTTACCGTCCGAATAAAGGGACCAAGTTAGCAACATATGCAGCAAGATGTATTGAAAATGAAATTCTCATGCATTTAAGATCCTTGAAGAAAACAAGGAAAGATGTTTCCCTTCATGATCCCATTGGTACAGACAAGGAAGGAAACGAAATTAGCCTTATTGATGTCCTGGGCACCGATGCCAATGAAGTGTTGAATAAGGTTCAATTAAAGATTGAGAAAAGCAAAATTTATAAGCACATTGATGTGTTGGATGGCCGGGAGAGGGAAGTGATCATCGGTCGTTTTGGTTTGGATCAGGAGGAAGAAAAGACCCAGCGGGAGATTGCGAAAGAGCTGGGAATCTCTCGCTCCTATGTATCAAGGATTGAAAAACGGGCGTTGATGAAACTGTTTAATGAGATGCATCGAAGACAATCGGTATCGAAATAGGATGATTTATGATAAAGCAGAAGGGCGTTGATTCACCTGCTTCTTTCCTGTTAAATTTTCCTGTTAAACTTTCTTAACCGATACTGCAAGCTTTGCCGGCTGATCCCAAGGGCTTTAGCAGTACGGGAGATATTATAATTGTTGTTCTTAAGGATTTTTTGAATATAATACTCCTCTACTTCTTCCATCTGATCTTTCAGTTTTTTAGGAGGCTGCTTTTCTTTGTTCCATAATGATTCGAGTTTAGCTATAGGGGATATCTCTTCCTTTAATTGAGGCTTATGAAATAGGGACCTATGGCGGAACTGAACAGGAAGATGATCAAAGGTGATGGTTTCTTCATCCAACATGATATTCATCGCTCCTTCAATTATGTGTTCTAACTCTCTCACATTTCCGGGCCAGTCATAATCGAGAAACAATTGATGAACATCTTTATCGATTCCCTTGACATTCATTTGAAACCGATCATTATATTTATGGATAAAGCTCTCGACTAAAGGAGGAATATCTTCCTTTCTTTCCCGAAGAGGAGGAATAAAGATGGAGACCACGCTAAGCCGATAAAACAAGTCCTTTCTCAATCGGTTTTTGCTGATGGCATCAATGGGATCTTCATTGATCGTTGCGATGATCCGCACATCAATTTGTCGGTCTGTTGTATCTCCCACCCGCCTGATCGTTTTCTCTTGAAGAGCTCTTAATAGTTTAGCCTGCAGATTCGGGTTTAAGGAGTTTATTTCGTCTAATAGCAATGTCCCCCCCTCTGCCTGTTCAAATAATCCAGGCCGTTCCATGGAGCCTGTGAATGCTCCTTTCTTGGTTCCAAATAGTAAACTCTCAATCAGATTATCCGGCAAGGCAGCGCAGTTTTGTGAGATAAAAGGTGCTGATGAGCGGTTGCTCCCGTTATGGATGCTTTGGGCAAACAATTCTTTTCCCGTCCCAGTTTCACCGACGATCAAAACAGATGAAGAGGTTCGTGTCGCTCTTTTTGAATGTTCGATTACTTCTTGAATCTGCTTGCTTTTTCCGATGATGCTGTCGAAGGTATACTTGGCATTTCCCTTTTTTAGCATATTTTCCCTGATTAAACGCTCCAACTTGGTGACATCTCTTGCAATTTCGATAGCACCAACGATTTTTCCTTCTTCTATGATGGGAAATGTGTCGTTCACGGTAGTAATTTCCTGTCCTTTATAATTGAAATAGGTCTGCTTTACATTTTTTGTAATTTTTCCATGCTTTAAAGCTTGGACAAGGGTGCTGTCTTGCTCCTCTGCGAACATGAATACTTCCAATAAATTTTTGTCTAAGACATCTTCAATATCCATAGATTCCATTTGCATCATTTTCTTGTTGTAAATGATTGTTTTTCCACTCTCATCAATGACATGGACTCCAACGTCTATTTCGTCAAGGAGATTTTTATAGATTTGGTTCATTTTTATAAGTTGATTCATTTCATGTTCTCTGTTCATGGCCAATGTCTCCTTATTTTTTCAGAATAGCAATATTATTTGCTGTTAAGTGTATGAAAATTAGGCATAATTGTCAATTTATTTTGCAGATGTAAATAGCATATGCCAAATATATTTGCACACATGGGCAAAAAAATAAGCGAAAACCAATGTTTTTATAGAATTCTTAGATATTTTTCCTTGGAATTCTTAATTTTGATTGCGAATACATATTGGCATAATTTTTGCAAAAACAAATTTATGAAAATAGAAAATAATAGAATGTAATCAATGGAGGGATAGTGGTAATATTATGATCGAATAAAGGATTATTATAAGAATTAATGTAATAAGACTAAAGGAGAATGGAATATGACAACTTCTAAAATAAAAACTTCCGAAACCATTATTGAACAAACCGAAAAATACGGTGCAAATAATTATTATCCTTTACCCATTGTCATATCGAAGGCAGAAGGGGTATGGGTGGAAGATCCCGAAGGAAACCGTTACATGGATATGCTAAGCGCTTATTCAGCCGTCAATCAGGGACATCGGCATCCCAAAATTATAAAGGCTCTCAAAGAGCAGGCAGATCGTGTAACTTTAACCTCTCGAGCCTTTCATAATGACCAGCTGGGGAATTTTTACGAAAAGGTATGCAAAATCACTGGAAAGAATATGGTTTTGCCCATGAATACTGGGGCAGAAGCGGTTGAGACTGCGGTAAAAGCCGCTCGCCGCTGGGCTTATGATGTAAAAGGTGTAGCTGAAAATCAGGCAGAAATCATTGCTTGTGAAGGAAATTTTCATGGTCGGACCATGCTGGCTGTCTCCCTTTCATCTGATCCGGAGTATAAACGGGGATTTGGCCCGATGCTTCCTGGAATCAAGCTTGTCCCATATGGGGACATAGAAGCACTGAAAAAAGCGATTACACCCAATACTGCAGCTTTTCTGATTGAGCCGATTCAAGGAGAAGCGGGAATTAAAATTCCTAAGGCAGGCTTCTTAAAGGAAGCATTTGCGGTATGTAAAGAAAATCAAGTGCTGTTTATTGCTGATGAAATTCAAGCCGGGCTTGGACGTTCCGGGAAAATGTTTGCCTGTGACTGGGAAAATGTCATACCAGATATGTATATATTAGGGAAGGCCCTTGGCGGCGGTGTATTCCCTATCTCTTGTGTTGCAGCAAATCGGGATATTTTGGGAGTGTTTAATCCCGGTTCCCACGGGTCCACCTTTGGAGGGAATCCCCTGGCGTGTGCCGTATCGGTTGCTGCGTTGGAGGTCATCGAAGAGGAAAAATTGGTGGAACGTTCCCTTGAACTTGGAGATTATTTCCAAGAAAAATTAAGAAAGATCAATAATCCGGTCATTAAAGAAGTACGGGGAAAAGGATTGTTTATTGGTGTTGAGCTTCATGGGCCCGCTCGTCCGTATTGTGAGAAATTAAAAGAAAAAGGCTTGCTGGCGAAGGAAACCCATGAAACGGTGATCCGGTTTGCGCCACCTCTTGTCATATCCAGGGAAGATCTGGATTGGGCCATAGAAAGGATTTATCAGGTATTATCTAACGATGCAGTTAAAAAATAGGTTAAAACAAAGGGGAGCCGCAACGGGCTCCTTTTGTTCTATGCTTTAAAAATCCACTTCATCATCGGAGGGGTAGCAATCGTAGTAACCAAAACCACCACGACCATCACCGCAAATAATTCATTGCTGAGCAGAGCAGACTCAAGTCCTATTGTTGCAATGATTAATGCCACTTCCCCCCGGGACACCATGCCTGCTCCAATTCCCATGGAACTTCGCCAAGAGAATCCGCCTATTTTGGCACCAATGGCTGAACCGAACAATTTGGTCATAATCGCAAGTAAACTAAAAATGATAATTATTCCAAGGTTGTCGCCAATTCCGATAAGTTCCACCGTTACACCAATGGATGTGAAGAAGACTGGTACAAAAATTGAGTAACTGATTGTTTCGACTTTTTCAAAGACTTCATGCTTGTAATGGGTAAGGCTAATTCCAACTCCAGCGATATAGGCACCTATGATCGCTGCTACACCGGTATATTCAGCCAGAAAAGCAAACAGAAAGGCGATCATTAATCCGGCAGAAATAACGGATTCCGTTACCTGAAGATTGGCAAATCTTTTCAAAAACCAGGGAACAGCTTTCCAGGATAACAGGATGGCCACTGCAAAGAAAAGGATCTTCTTCATGAGAACGACTCCGATATTTACGTCCCCTCCCGCAACACTCATTAAAAAGGCCAGAGCGATAATCACCAGGATATCATCAATCACCGCTGCTCCCAGGATGGTAGCTCCTTCCCGTGACTTCAATTTACCCATCTCTTTAAGGGCTTGGACGGAAATGCTGACGCTGGTTGCAGAAAGAAGCAAGCCTAAAAAAAGGGATTCCAGGGTAGACAACTTAAGCAGATAACCTGCGCCAAAACCGATTGTCAAGGGGAAAATGATACCCGCTACACCCACTAAAGCTGAAGCTTTACCAGTTTTTTTAAACTCCTCAATATCTGTTTCCAACCCGGCAATAAACATGAGAAGGATAACCCCAATTTGACTGATTTCCTTTAAAATTTCCGTATCCTTTACCAGACCCAGAACAGCAGGACCCAAAACAATTCCGATCAGCAGTTTTCCCAAAACAGAGGGTTGCCCCAACCTAACGCTGATATCTCCTGCGATTTTTGATGCAAAAAGAATGATCGCTAGTTCCTAAATAAGCACATGTACCTCCTAAAAGTCATTAAAAATTTATTGATACCATGTTTTACGAAAAGAAATCAGTTTGGTTTCATCATAGTTTTCATCAAAATCATGGGTTATAATCAACGAAGTTTTTACATTTTCTTTTTTATTGTATATACTAAATCCACGTACAATTTATTCAAACAGAAGGGCGGAAGGGATAATGAGAAAGAAACCTGAAGAAATTCGTGTGGTTGTTGGGATGTCAGGTGGTGTGGATTCTTCGGTTTCCGCTTTATTGCTTAAGCAACAAGGTTATCAGGTGATCGGTGTCTTTATGAAAAACTGGGACGATACCGATGAATTTGGACACTGTACCGCTGAAGAAGATTTTGAGGATGTGCGGAAGGTCTGCGGACAGATCGGCATCCCTTATTATACCGTTAATTTTGAAAGGGAATATATGGACAAGGTGTTTCAGTATTTTCTGGATGAATACAAGAGGGGGAGGACCCCTAATCCGGACGTGATGTGTAACCGGGAAATTAAATTTGGGGAGTTCTTGGAGAAAGCCCTTGATCTTGAGGCGGACTATATTGCTACGGGGCATTATGCCCGGGTAAGAGAAGTGGATGGTGAGTATCAGCTCCTTAGAGGTGTAGATTCTAATAAAGATCAAACCTATTTTTTGAACCAATTAAACCAATATCAGCTATCAAAAGTCATGTTTCCCATTGGACATTTACCGAAACAAAGGGTTCGGGAAATTGCTGCAGAGGCAGGTCTTGCCACAGCCAGAAAGAAGGACAGCACCGGGATTTGCTTCATCGGTGAACGAAATTTTAATGAGTTCTTAAGCAATTATTTGCCGGCTCAACCCGGTGAAATCAGGACATTATCTGGTGAAGTAGTCGGGAAGCATGAAGGGTTAATGTATTACACATTAGGTCAACGGCGTGGGATGGGTATCGGAGGGAAAGGAACAGGTGAACCCTGGTTTGTGGTGGACAAGGACTTAAAGAGCAATATTTTGTACGTGGCCCAAGGGGCCGATCATCCAAGATTATATTCAAAGGGGCTTTTTGCTACAGATGTAAATTGGATCGATGGTAAAAAACCTGAATCTTCCTTTACGTGTACGGCAAAGTTTCGGTATCGTCAGCCGGATCAAGAGGTTTTTGTCCACGTCAAGTCTGATGATACCTGTGAAGTTATGTTTGCACAACCGCAGAAAGCCGTTACCCCCGGTCAGGCCGTGGTATTTTACCAAGGGGAAAGATGCTTGGGCGGAGGTATGATTGACCAAGTGTATAAAGATTAAACCAGGGATAACCCCTGGTTTTTTAAATTGGTTTTGTTCTATAAAAAGTTAGGTTACTGAATATGATTTACTTGCTGCAGGGCCTGATTGGCCAATTGCTGAAGCTGCTGCAATTGCTGTACAGCCGTTCCTTCCTTGATAGCAAATTGGGACATAGCGGCCTGTTGTTGAGTGGGATTCGCATTTTGCATTTGTTGCGCCTGCTGTTGATTTTGCTGCTCTGATTGTTGAAGCTGCTGTGCCAACTGTTGAATCTGTTGAAGCTGCTGCTGCAATTGTTGCCTTACTTGTTGGTTTTGTACTGGCATAAAATTAATACCTCCTTGTGGATTATAATCAACAACAGTTTATATCTTTCTCTTATTGCATTTCATTTATTCAGTCAAATGGTGGATGTGATTTGAAAAATAGTACATTAAAGCATTTGGAATTTCCTTCTGCCAAAATCCCCAGATATGTCTCCCTGGTTTCTCAATATATTGAACAGATGCTTGCCTTTGGATTAATAATTCTTTTGTTTCACGATTTATCTCTAAAAAGTTAAAGGTTCCTGCGGGGGTTTCCACTTGTGTTTCATCCAATCCGACCAGCATATAAATGCGAAGATCGCTTAAATGATCTTCCTGTTTAATCCTTTTTTGCGTTGAGGGGAAGAATGCTCCGGACAGAGAAATGAGATTTCGAAACAAATCAGGATAATCCAAAGCAAGGTGTAGGGAAACGGTCGCCCCTAAGGAATCTCCTGCTAATATTCTGTATTCTGCTGCGGTACGTATTGGGTATTTCTCCTCAATATAGGGGATCAGTTCTTGGGTAAAAAATTGGGTATAGGGAATAAATCGCCTCCCCTGGGGAGAATATTCCTGGGTACGAATTGATTTTTTCACACCTACTCCAACAATTATAATCGGCTCCATTCCCAGTTCTAAAATCAGATAATTGGTTATAGTAGCAATTCTTCCCAGCCGAAAAAAATCATCGCCATCCTGGCAATAAAGTACGGGATAAGACAATAGCTCCTGATAACCCGGTGGAAGGTAAACTCTCAATTTTCTTTCTTCCCCTAAAAATCTGCTTGCTATCCCTTCCTGTTTAAATGTGCTTTTTACATATTTCCATTGATCTGTCATGATTCTCACTCTTTCTATAGTGCATCCAGATTTATTAATCCTTCGCTTATTTTTCCCCAATATAACATAAATAGAACTTCATGTTGTGTTAAATACTGAATGTATATGAGTGTTGAATCAAAATGGTGTCATTCTAAAATCTGTAATATATTATACTAGATATTATTATATAACAGAATTAATTAAATAACAAAAACCCTGGTTTTATAATGAATATTGTAAATTACTAAATATAACAGAAACACATCGCTGTTATATTTATGCTTTACACTATCAAAATAGTGTTTTAATATTATGGTAGAAGTTTCTATCCCAATATAAAAACGATGAGGTGATCCTATGAGTATAACCCTCGAGAAGGGAAGAAAAGGTCAATTTCAAACGCTTTCCATATTAGATGCTGACGGTAATGTAGTTAATCAGGAAGAAATGCCCCTGTTGTCTGATGAAACGCTTCGTGAGTTCATGAGGAAAATGGTTTTTACAAGAATTTGGGACCAGCGAGCGATCAGTTTGAATCGTCAGGGACGTTTAGGCTTTTATGCCCCTGTGGCCGGGCAGGAAGCAACGATGATCGGAAGTCAGTCTGCCATTCAGAAGGAAGATTTTATCCTGCCAAGCTATCGGGACATACCCCAGATCGTATGGCACGGACTTCCTTTATATCAAGCATTTCTATATTCCCGCGGTCACCAGCATGGAGGACAAATTCCCGAAGGGGTAAACGTGTTGATGCCCCAAATTATTATCGGTGCCCAAATCGTTCAAACTACGGGTATCGCCATGGGGTTTAAATTAAGGGGCAAAAAAAATGTAGCACTTACCTATATTGGTGACGGTGGAACGTCCCAAGGGGATTTTTATGAGGGGATTAATTTTGCCGGGGTATATAAAGTTCCAGCCATTTTTATCATTCAAAACAATCGATATGCCATTTCTGTTCCCTTAGAACTGCAAACTGCAGCAGAGACATTGGCCCAAAAAGCGGTTGCAGCAGGTGTTCCTGGGATTCAAGTGGATGGAATGGATGTGTTGGCTGTATATAAAGCAGTCTCTGATGCGGCGGAACGAGGGAGAAGAGGGGAAGGTCCTACGGTGATAGAAACCCTTACTTATCGCTTTGGCCCCCATACGCTGGCAGGTGACGACCCGACCCGTTACCGGACCCTGGAGGAAACCAATGAATGGGAGAAGAGGGATCCGCTCATTCGTTTCCGCAAATACTTGGAAAAGAAGAAGCTGTGGACAGAGGAAGATGAAAACCGTGTCATTGAAGAGGCCAAACAGGCGGTAGCGGATGCCATCAAAAAAGCAGATGAATATGAAAAGATGACTATTCCTGGACTGATTGACAGTATGTTTGAAGAACTGCCTTCATATTTACAAGAACAGAAGGCCTTATATTCGGTAAAGGAGGGGAAATAAGACCATGGCACAAATGACCATGATTAAGGCGATCACCGAGGCGATGCATCTCGAGTTGAAACGTGATCCCAATGTATTAGTATTTGGTGAAGATGTCGGGAAAAACGGGGGGGTTTTCCGGGCTACAGAAGGGTTGCAGCAGGAATACGGTGAAAATCGAGTGTTTGATACGCCATTGGCTGAATCAGGAATTGGTGGCTTGGCCATAGGGCTTTCCCTTCAAGGGTTTCGTCCCGTTGTCGAAATCCAGTTTTTCGGTTTCGTATTTGAAGTGTTCGATTCCATTGCCGGCCAGGCAGCGAGAATGAGATACCGGTCTGGGGGGAGATATCATTGTCCGATTGTTTTTCGCTCTCCCTATGGTGGGGGGGTAAAAACACCTGAGCTTCATGGGGATAGTTTAGAAGGACTAATGGCCCAAACTCCCGGGCTGAAAGTGGTCATCCCGTCAAACCCCTATGATGCTAAGGGATTATTAATTTCTGCCATTCGGGATAATGACCCAGTTATCTTTCTTGAGCATATGAAATTGTACCGCTCTTTCCGTGGTGAAGTACCTGAGGGAGAATATACGGTTCCTATAGGAAAAGCGAACGTGGTTCGGGAAGGTGAGGATATTACCCTCATCACTTACGGAGCCATGGTCCAAACTTCTTTAAAGGCTGCGGAAGAACTGGAGAAAAACAGAGGGGTTAAAGTGGAAGTTATTGATCTTAGAACAGTGAGCCCCATTGATATTGAAACCATCGTCCAATCCATAAAAAAGACAAACCGTGCCATTGTCGTTCAAGAAGCTCAAAGAATGGCAGGAGTGGCTGCAGAAGTGATCGCACAAATCAATGAACGGGCCATATTGCATTTGGAAGCGCCGGTATTGCGGGTTACAGCACCGGATACCATATATCCCTTTGCTTCCATTGAAGATGAATGGTTGCCCAATCCAAAACGGGTTATTGATGGAGTAAATCAAGTATTGGACTTTTAAGGAGGTGTTGATGTGGGACTGTTTCAATTTAAGTTGCCGGATATCGGAGAAGGTATCCATGAAGGTGAAATCGTAAAATGGCATGTGAAACCAGGAGATGAGATAGAGGAAGATCAAGTGATTTTGGAAGTGCAAAATGACAAGGCCACTGTGGAGATTCCTTCACCGGTGGGAGGGAAGGTAAAAGAAGTACTAGTTGATGAAGGAACCATTGCTGAAGTGGGAGATGTGTTAATTACCTTTGAGGTTAAAGGAGAGGCTGTTGCAAAGGAAAATGACACTGCTTCAGTAGTACAAAATGAAGCTGAAGAAAAAACAACTCTTTCAAAAGAACGGGTAGCAGAAACCGCTGACACCAGGAAGATCCTCGCTACCCCCAGTGTCCGCAAGTATGCCCGTGAAAAAGGGGTGGATTTGGCAAAGGTTAACGGTACGGGAAGACATGGACAGATCACAAGGGAGGATATAGAGACCTTTTTGTCTGGTGCCCAAGGAGATAATGTAGCAGAGGATAAAGGAGCAGAGGAGCAAGCTGTAAATGTGAGCACAGCGAAAGGGAAAGATGCAGTGAATCGAACAGTGCAGGCAGTGCCGGATGCCCTGCCTTTTGTTGAAGCTGTTGGACGTTTCGAAGAACGTGTTCCATTAAAGGGGATAAGAAAAGTAATTGCCAGTGCAATGACGAAATCCATGTATACGGCCCCCCATGTTACCTTGATGGATGAAGCAGATGTATCCAAATTAGTGGCCCTTCGGCAAAAGGCAAAACCAATTGCGGAGAAAAAAGGGATAAAGCTCACCTACCTTCCTTTTATCGCCAAGGCATTGGTGGTTGGTGCTAAGCAGTTTCCTGCGATAAATGCATCCATAGATGATGAGAAACAAGAAATTGTTTATAAAAAGTATTATCATATAGGAATTGCCACCGATACAGAAAATGGGTTGATTGTACCTGTGGTAACAAACGCTGACAGGAAAAATATATGGACAATTGCTAGTGAGATTGCCGACCTAGCCAAACGGGGAAGGGAAGGAAAGTTGGCTCCTCATGAGTTAAAGGGAAGCACCCTGACCATCAGCAACATCGGCTCAGCAGGAGGGTTGTTCTTTACACCTGTGATTAACTGGCCAGAGGCAGCCATTTTAGGGGTTGGCCGTATCTCTGAAAAACCTGTTGTTAAAAATGGAGAAATTACCACAGCTTCCGTCATGGCTCTATCTTTAAGTTTTGACCATCGGTTAATTGATGGAGTAACCGGACAGCAATTTATGAATTACATCAAGCAGCTGCTTGAAGACCCGCAGTTGCTGGTGATGGAGGTATAATATGGTTGTTGGAGAATTTACAACTGAAGTCGATGTATTGGTGATTGGTGCAGGCCCTGGGGGATATGTGGCGGCCATAAGGGCTGCCCAATTAGGTAAAAATGTTACATTGGTAGATAAAGAAGGTGAATTTGGAGGAGTTTGTCTTAACCGTGGGTGTATCCCCTCCAAAGCTTTAATCTCTGCTGCTCATCTGTATAAAACCATAAACCATGCGGCAGCCATGGGCATTGAAGCACAAAGAATAGAAGTAAATTTTCAAAAAGTTCAGGAGTGGAAGCAAAGAGTGGTCAATAAACTGACCGGCGGAGTTGGTAGTTTATTGAAGGGGAATAAGGTTCAGGTATTAAAAGGCGAAGCCCTTTTTGTCAATGAAAAAGAGGTGCGTATCTTTGACGGATATGAGGTGAACCGATATCGCTTTAACCATTGCATTATTGCCACAGGATCCCGGCCCGTTGAGTTAAAAAATATTCCTTTTGGCGGACGAATTCTCTCTTCCACCGAAGCCTTGGAATTGACGGAAGTTCCAAGATCTATGGTCGTAATTGGTGGAGGCTACATTGGGATTGAATTGAGCCAGGTTTATGCCAAGTTTGGAACGAAGGTGACCATTTTAGAGGGGACAGATTCCATTTTACCTGGCTTTGATAAGGAGATGACACGTTGGGTTACCCGTCAACTAAAAAAGGACGGAGTAGAAGTATATACGGAAGTAATGGCAAAAAGTGCTGAACCCTCAGATAATGGGGTAACCGTTACCTTTAATGTGAAGGAAGATGAGAAGAAAATAGCTGCAGAGTATGTCCTGGTTACGGTCGGTCGCGTTCCTAATACGAACGACTTGGGACTTGATGCCATCAATATGCAAATGGATGAACGGGGCTATATTGAAATTGATCGGCAATGCCGGACCAGTGTCAGTGACATTTATGCCATCGGGGATATTGTTCCTGGTCCTGCTTTGGCCCATAAGGCATCCTATGAAGGAAAAGTAGCCGCAGAGGCGATTGCGGGGAAGGCAAGTGCCATCGATTATAAAGTGATCCCTTCCGTCGTGTTTTCAGATCCTGAAATGGCCAGTGTCGGATTATCCGAATCGGAAGCAAAGGAACAAGGATATCATGTATCGGTGGGCAAGTTTCCATATGCAGCCAATGGCCGGGCATTATCGATGAATGTTGGGGATGGTTTTGTAAAAATTGTCGCTGATAAAGAAACGGGGCTGGTATTGGGGTCACAAATTGTTGGTCTGGAAGCTTCCAATTTAATTGCAGAAATGGGATTAGCCATTGAAATGGGAACGACGCTGGAAGATATCTCCTTAACGATCCATGCCCATCCCACCTTAGGGGAAATCATCATGGAAGCGGCAGAAGGAGCCTTAGGCCACGCCATACATCAAGTAAGCAAGTAATCAGAATGGCTTTTCCGTCCATATACAAGTATACTTAAGAGAAAAGGAATGGAAAAGAAGCGGGGGAGGATTTTTTGTGAAGCGTCAATCTTTTATTGTTCTAATGGTGCTGTTTTTTACGATTGGAATTGCAGCGGGTTGCTCCAATTCAGCGAATGAACCCGTTCAAGGGCAGGATAAGCCAGGTAACACACCGGACAAAACAAATGGCATGATCCGGCTTGCTACGACAACCAGCACCAAAGATTCAGGGCTGTTGGATCAATTGATCCCAGCCTTTACCCAAAAATATGGTATCGAGGTCCAAGTGTTGGCCCAGGGAACCGGTCAAGCGATAAAAACGGGAGAAATGGGAGATGTTGATGTGATTTTGGTCCATGCCAGATCTGCTGAAGATCAATTCGTAGCTGAGAAGCACGGTGTTAACCGCAGAGATGTCATGTACAATGATTTTGTCGTTTTGGGACCCGCTGATGATCCGGCAGGAATAAAGGGAATGGATGTAACGAATGCAATGAAGAAATTGTCCGAAGGAAAGGCAAAGTTTATTTCCCGTGGAGATGACTCAGGTACCCATAAAAAAGAAAAGAGTCTTTGGAGTAAAGCTCAAATTAAACCATCAGGAGATTGGTATCTTTCTGTCGGAAAGGGAATGGGTGACACCCTAATCATGACCAATGAATTGCAGGCTTATACATTGTCTGACCGGGGGACCTACCTTTCGATGAAGGATAAGTTAAATCTGAAGGTACTGGTTGAAGGGGATAAGCTGTTATTTAATCCCTATGGAATCATTGCTGTCAATCCAGAAAAGCACCCTGGAGTTAATTTCCAGGGTGCCATGAAATTGATTCAATTTATTACATCCGATGAGGGGAAAAAGATCATTACTGAGTTTAAAGTAAACGGGGAACAGCTTTTTTACATTGACAAATAATATTTACATGCCAATGTATTTGGCATAAAGGGATCGGGCGACAGTTAAATCGTCGGTTCCCTGCACAAGGACCCGTCCATCGGGGAATATGACAAGATTATAATCATCGATATAGAAGCGGAGCAGAAAATGATTCTGTTCCGTTTTTCCTATATTTTTTAATTTCGAAGCCAACAGATCCAGATTTAATTTCTGTTGATGACTTGGAAGAATTTGCACCGTATTTCTCCCACACAAAGATACAGCCTGATTTGTTTCTTTGGCGGGGTCGAGGAATTCAAATTCCCTTTTTCCGCAAGAAGGACATTCAGGATTTCTTGCTTTTTTTATGCTCATCTGCATATGTTGGTTTTCCCAAACAAGATAATGTTCCAAATTGGGGTTGATATGTTCCTCATCTCCAACCAGGATCTTTAAAGCTTCCACTGCCTGAAAGGAAGCAATGATACTGACCACAGGAGCAATCACACCAACGGTGTCACAAGTTTCAGTGTGGCCGGATTCAACCGGTTGATGGAAAAGGCATCGCAAACAAGGGGTTATCCCTGGCCGTATGACTGCAAACATTCCCTTTGCACTGACCGCACCTCCATAAACCCAGGGAATTCCATGCTTCACACACACATCATTAATCAAAAAACGAACTTGAAAATTATCTGTCCCATCCAGAACAAGATCGCTCTCTTTTAGCAAATCCTCTGCATTTAACGCATTTAAGTCAGTTAGTACGGCATCAATGGTAACATCAGAATTGATGGCTTCCAATTTCTTTTTGGCCGCAATTACTTTAGGCAAATTCTCTTTGGCATCTGACTCATCATATAAAATTTGCCGCTGTAAGTTGGAAGGCTCCACAAAATCCCGATCGATGATCCGAACATAACCAACACCACTTCGAACCATATGGTTTGCATGGACACTCCCCAATGCTCCCATCCCCACGATGGTAACCCGGCTATTGGCTAATTTTTCTTGTCCTTCTCTGCCGATTGGCGGGAATAGAAGCTGCCTGGAATAACGAATTTGTTGATTCATGGTCCCTCACCCTTTCTATATTTCCTATAATAATAATTCATGTCTCGTTCGTGATAGATGTTATATTTTTTATCCCTTTATCGTATTTATGGTAAAGGAGATCGTTCATCCATCTAGGATACAACAAAAAAAAGAAAAAAGACAGAATATTTAGCAGGAATTTTGTTGTGGATGTAGAATTTCATCAGAAGTTGAAGTCCATAATCACAAAATTTGATCATGAAAAGGGGAGGTTGTTGATGAGTTTAGGCGGTTATAGAAATCGTGAAGCATGGGTGGACCTTACAACGGGTTCTGTAGAGTACAAAACGATCAACGAAGAATATGCCCGCAAATATGTAGGAGGAAGGGGATTAGGAGTCCGATATATGCTTGATAACGGCCCTGAGGTGGAAGCCTTTTCTCCTGAGAATCTCTTGTGTGTGATGACTGGACCATTAACAGGAACAAGAGTAAACATGAGCGGAAGGTTATGTGTAGTATCAAAATCCCCTTTAACAGGAACAGTGACAGACTCCCATATGGGAGGATGGACGGCCGCCCGATTGAAATGGGCAGGTTTGGACAATATTATTTTCAAAGGGAAAAGTGATAAACCGGTTTATCTTCTGGTGGAAAATGGAGAAGCCACTTTACATGATGCCAGTGATCTTTGGGGGAAAAGCACCCGGGAGACAGTGAAAAAACTTCAGGAAAGATACGGAAGTGAAACCAGTGTTATGGCCATAGGCATTGCCGGAGAAAACTTGGTCCGTTTTGCGGGTTTTATCAATGAGCATGATCGCGCGGCGGGACGCGGCGGAACCGGTGCAGTGGCCGGATACAAGAATCTAAAGGCAATCGTGATTAAAGCAGAACAGAAAGGAAATATGCCGGAAGCCAATAATAAGGAGAAGTTTCCAGAAGCCCAGAAGAAGGCTTTGAAGGCACTGATGGATAGTCCGGTAACTGCTCCTAAAAAGGGTGGACTTTCCTTATATGGAACTAATGTTTTGACCAACATTATAAATGAAGCAGGAGCCCTTCCTACTCGAAACTCTTTAGAAAGTCACTTTGCAAACGCTGAAGCACACAGCGGGGAAACGATCCGTGATACCATCCTGGTGTCAGAACCTACCTGTCATGCTTGCCCTGTGGCCTGTAAGAAAGAAGTTGAAGTGAAGGATGGCAAATATAAGACGAAAGTAGAAAGCTATGAGTATGAATCGGCTTGGGCATTGGGGGCCAATTGCGGCTGTGACAACCGTGACGCCATCGCCTACATGATTAACCAATGTAACGAATATGGAATTGATACCATTGAGATTGGCAATACCCTGTCTATGGTGATGGAGGCTTCGGAAAGGGGACTCATCCAGGAGAAGATTTCTTGGGGAGACGCAGACAGCATGATTGATCTGATTGAAAAGACTGTGAGGCGTGAAGGAATCGGTGATATCTTGGCTGAAGGAACGGGTCGTGCTGCTGAGAAATTTGGTGATGCCCAGATGGCAATGGTTGTAAAAAATCAAGCTATTCCAGCCTATGACCCCCGAGGAATCCAAGGGATTGGGTTAGGATATGCCACCAGTAACCGGGGTGCCTGTCACCTTCGCGGATATACTGTAGCCAGTGAAATTATGGGGATCCCAGAACCGACGGATAGGTTAAAACCGGAAGGAAAAGGAGAACTGCTGAAAATATTTCAGGATATGTTGGCTTTCTCAGATTCCCTTGATATTTGCAAATTCTCCTCATTTGCTCAAAATGCAGAACATTATGCTGAACAATATTCAAGTGTCGTTGGTATTGATATTACGATGGATGATGTTTTTAAAATTGGGGAACGGATTTACAACTTAGAAAGGTATTACAATAATTTGGCCGGATTTGACGGCAAGGATGACCAGTTGCCGAAGCGTTTCCTTGAGCTTCCGGGAACAGGGGGAAGTAAGGGAGAGGTGAGCCACCTGCCCCAAATGCTGCAGGAGTACTACCAAGCAAGGGGCTGGAACAACGGAGTGGTGCCAGAGAAAAAGCTCCATGAGCTGGGAATTGTATCCTAGGATTTATCAGGAACAACCTCGTGTTCGTGATAAAGGGGTTCAATCGGAAGTACAAAGTTAAAATAAATGAGAGGAAGGAGGGCGAAGGCCCTTCTTTCCTCTTCATGAACGATAAAGGTGATTCAGCCCCCGGCACGCATGGTTTTTCTGCGGAATTCCTTGATGACTTCATTTACTGATTTGTCATCTCCTGAAAAAGTAATATAGGTAACCGGAATGGTCAGGGATCCAAAGGATAGGGTACCTTCTTCAGAGAGGGAAGCCGACCAGCCGTTTCCCAAAAAAAGCTTCTCACTTTTTGCCGAAATGGCTAATTGATGAAAGTACTCTTTCAATTCATGTTGGGGAATCCCGCGAAACTCTAAGACTCGTTTCATATCATCCACCTCCTACCGGAGGGAATAGAGCGATTTCATCACTTTCCTTTAGAGGAGTGGCCAATCCTTTGCCATGAATGATATTTTTGCCATTCACAAACACATGGACTAGGGGTTTTAATTGATCATCATCAATAAACAGTTCTTCTTTCATCTGAGGATGGTTTTCAATGAGCTGCTTCAGTACTGTTTTTACATCGTTGTTTCCATGATTAAGGGGAATATGCAGTTCTTTCATTGAGCAAATTTCCCGAAAGGTGGCAAATAGCTTAATCTTCATGGATAACCTCTCCTTTGTCACTTTTATTTATAACACCTATGATTTAACCAATATTTTACCATACTATTATATATAATAAGGGATGATTTGATGAAATTTTTCAATGTTCATACAGTGGAAGAGGCATTTCAAGTGATTGATGTACAGTTTCTTCCGTTTAGGCCTCCGATTGTACTTCCCCTAGAAGAAGCTTTGGGAAAGGTTTTAGCGGAAGATATTATTTCATTAGAAGATGTACCTCCATTTTCAAGGTCTGCTGTAGACGGATATGCTGTCATTGCCAAAGATACTTACGGGGCATCTGAATCCCTTCCGGCATTTCTACAAGTTTCAGATAGCATAGAAATGGGACAAGAGGCCAAAACGCCATTGACAACTGGACAAGCGCAGTCCATTCCTACTGGCGGTATGCTTCCACCCGGTGCTGATGCCATTGTGATGATTGAGCATGTGGAAGATATCGGGGGATTGTTAAATGTTTACCGTCAGGTATCCCCTGGAGAAAATGTGATTCGGGCTGCGGAAGATGTGGAAAAAGGGGAAAAAGTGATGCCCAAGGGGAAGCGTTTAAGACCTCAGGATTTGGGAGTTCTTGCCGCCATTGGACAGATGGAGGTTAAAGTATATCCTTCTCCAACAATAGGCCTGCTTTCCACCGGTGATGAGATTGTTTCACCTGATACAAAAGAATTAATGCCAGGTCAGATTCGGGATATTAACCGGATTGTAATTCGAGCTGCTGTGGAACAGCTAGGGGGTAGAGTAATTGATGGTGGAATCGTCCGAGATGATTATGAAGAGTATTTCAAACGGGCTTCCCAATTATTTGAGCAAAGTGACTTTTTGATTCTATCAGGGGGAAGTTCCGTTGGAACCAGAGATTATACTACCCAGGTGCTGCAGGCTTTGGGAGAACCGGGCGTCCTTATTCATGGTGTATCAGTTAAACCCGGAAAACCCACTATTATCGGAAAAGCGCAAGGAAAGCCGGTCATGGGTCTTCCCGGTCATCCTGCTTCAGCCCTGATAATTTTTGATTTATTTGGACGCCGGATCATCGAGCGGTTACAAGATCTGTCGCCTAAAGCCTATGATGGGCGGCTCTCGGCAAAAATCAGCCGGAATATTCCTTCTGCTGTCGGAAGGACAGATTATATTCGGGTGAGATTGGAGGAAAGAGACGGGCAATTATGGGCAAATCCAGTTTTTGGTAAATCAGGATTAATTTTTACCATGGTGGAAAGTGACGGGATCGTGGAAATTCCATCCCAAAAAGAAGGAATTCTTGAAGGGGAAACCGTGCAGGTTATGCTGTTTGAAGGGAGTGGACATCGATGTTGAAGGGTATGAGGAAAATTTATCTGGAGGATACACCGCTACTTCAAGCCAAACTTCAATTAATGGAAAAAGCACCGTTAGAAAGGAAAGTGGAACAGATCCCTACTCAAAATGCCCGTGGACGGGTTACGGCTCATCCAATTTTTGCCCATCTTTCGATGCCCCATTATCATGCATCCGCCATGGACGGAATTGCGGTGAATGCTGAGCGTACCTATGGAGCCCATGAGCAGAACCCGGTTTACTTGGAAAGAGGAAAGGATTTTGTTTACATCGATACAGGGGACCCTTTACCTGAAGGATTTGATTCGGTCATTATGATTGAAAATGTCCAGCAGCACGGGGAGGAAGAGGTTGAGATCATTGAACCGGCAAGCCCTTGGCAACATGTCAGACAGGTTGGGGAAGATGTGATATCCGGTGAGGTGATTGTTCCGGGAAATCATCGGTTACGTCCGGTAGATTTGGGGGCCATTTTAGCCGGTGGAGTCACCCAAATTCCTGTGATTAAGAAGCCGATAGCAGGAATCATCCCTACAGGAACAGAGCTTATACCGCCTTCCCGTGAACTGAACAAAGGAGAAATCATTGAATTTAACGGAACCGTTTTTTCAGCCTATTTGGAAGAATGGGGAGCAGAGCCTCTCTATCACGGAATTGTAAAGGATGATTATGAGGCAATTAAACAGGCTGTTCTTCAAATGGTTGAAAAAGCGGATATGGTGTTGTTAAATGCCGGTTCTTCTGCAGGATCAGAAGACTATACCGTCCATGTGATTGAAGAAATTGGGGAAGTGATTACCCATGGGGTAGCAACCAGACCCGGCAAGCCGGTGGTTTTGGGAGTGGTAAATGGAAAGCCGGTCATCGGTTTACCTGGATATCCTGTATCTGCCTATTTGGCGCTGGAATGGTTTGTGCGTCCCTTAATATATCAATGCTACGGGTTGCCAGAACCCAAACGGCCAACATTAAGGGCAACTTTAGGAAGACGAGTAGTGTCAGTGATGGGAGCCGATGAATTTGTACGCATGACCATCGGTGCCATTGACGGGAAATATGTGGCCAATCCGTTAACAAGGGCGGCCGGCGTCACCATGTCACTGGTTCGGGCTGACGGGCTCCTGGTCATTCCCTCCAATAGCTTGGGGTATGAACAGGGTGAAGAAGTAGAAATCGAGCTTTATCGTTCACTAGATGAAATCAATGGGACTACGGTCATGTCGGGGAGCCATGATTTGACCATTGATATTCTTGGTTCCCAGTTTCATCAAAAATACCCTTCACGATACTTATTTTCTTCCCATGTCGGAAGCATGGGAGGAATTTTGGCGATTCGAAAGGGAGAGGCCCATGTTGCCGGGATCCATTTATTTGATGAAGAAAGCGGTGAATACAATATTCCCTTCGTCAAAAAGATGTTGGGTGATCAGGAAGTTGTCCTCGTCAATCTGGTTTACCGGACCCAAGGGTGGATCGTAAAAAGAGGTAATCCGTTGGGGATTGAGAAAATAGAAGATCTGTTTCAATCTCATATCCGGTATATTAACCGTCAACGGGGAGCAGGAACTCGATTGCTTTTTGATTATTTGATCAAGAAAACGGGGCTTCAAGCAAATCAATTGATCGGATATGATCGGGAAGCTTATTCCCATCTAAGCGTGGCTGCTGCTGTTGCTGGAGGCTCCGCTGATTGTGGCCTGGGGATTTATTCTGCTGCCAAGGCCATGGATCTTGATTTTATTCCCGTAGGGGAAGAGCGTTATGATCTATTGATGACGAGAAAATATTATGAAAGCGAGGCAGGGCAGGAACTGCTTGAACTCATCCAGTCCCCATCTTTTCAGTCTGAGGTTGAATCCCTTGGTGGTTACAGCATGAGAGATGTCGGAAGACGCCTTTTATAAAGTAGAAGTACAATGAGAATTTTTTAATGCGAGATCAATTGGAGCTTAAATATGGAATATATTTTGGAAGCATTGCATCATTCTTTTGACATTTTGATCCAGTTTAACCCGGAGTTGTACCAAATTATTTTTCTCAGTCTTATAGTTTCAGCATCAGGGGTTTTATTAGGAAGCATTCTTGGGATTCCTTTGGGAATTATATTGGGACTGTACCGATTTCCGGGACACAGCGTTTTCATTCGATTAAATTATGTGTTTATGGGACTTCCTCCCGTTTTTATCGGCCTTTTGGTCTTCTTGTTTTTGTCAAGAAGTGGACCCATTGCCCCTATTTTTTATTTGCTCTATACTCCTTGGGCAATGGTGATTGCGCAAACTTTGTTGGCTTTTCCCATTATTTCAGGTCTTACCTATACGGCTGTAAATAAGCAGGCTGGGGAGATTATGAATACCGCCATTGGATTGGGAGCTAGTAAATTGCAAGCCATACAAACATTAGTGGTTGAATTGCGATTTGCCATTTTGGCGGGAGTCATTACCGGTTTTGGAAGGGTGATTGCTGAGGTAGGAGCAGTGATGATTGTAGGAGGTGACATTGAAGGTCATACCAGAGTATTAACAACTGCCATCGTTCTTGAAACGAGGAAAGGAAATTTCGGCATGGCCTTGGCCCTTGGCATTGTATTATTGCTCCTTTCATTTCTTATAAATACCGTATTGTATCGATGGCAGAGTGCAGGAGATGGGAAATGGTCACCTTAAAACATGTAACGAAAGCATATAAAAACCGTCAGGTGCTGAAAGATTTTTCCTATTCCTTTGAATCCGGGTATATCTATGGAATTATCGGGTCCAATGGTTCAGGTAAGAGTACATTGTTAAAAATGATAACCGGATTTGAGACTCCGACATCCGGTGAGGTTTATTATCTCGGAAAAAGGTTGGGAACTCCCCATCCTGATTTTTCCTGTGTCTGGCAGAAACCCTATTTGTTTCAAACGGATGTATATGCAAATATTGAGTATGGATTGCGCGTCCGTAAATGGGATAAAAAAAAGAGAAAAGAACGAGTGGAAGAAATGATGGAACAATTTGGAGTATCCCATATTCAGCACCAGCATGCCCGGACGCTTTCGGGAGGAGAAGGGGCACGTGTCGCGATCGCCAGAGCGATAGCGGTTTATCCAAGGATTTTAATCCTAGATGAGCCAACGGCCAGTATTGACCCTAATCATGTGAGGGTTATTGAACATGCATTGGTTGAAATCAATAAAAAGGAGAAAATCACGATTATTCTCGTTACTCACAACATGTTTCAAGCTAGAAGAATTGCTGATATCACTTTATATCTGCAAGAGGGCCGATTGATCGAAGCGGGTCCAACCGAGCAGATCTTTTTAACTCCAAAGCATCGGGAAACCAAAGGGTTTATTTCCGGTGAATTGGCCCTCTAACTGAGTTCACTTAATGAAGACAGACAGTTAGAAAATGAAGGGGGAAAGGGGAACTGATCAAATGAAATATTCCTTCAAAGGGAAACAGCCAAAAATTGATTCTTCTGCTTATGTAGCCCCGGGAGCACAAATCATTGGTGAAGTTACATTGGAGAAAGAATCCAGTGTTTGGTTTAACGCTGTTCTCCGGGGAGATAATGAGCCGATAATCATAGGAGAAGGATCCAATATTCAAGATGGATCGGTTGTTCATGTTGATCCGGGATATCCGGTTAAGGTTGGGAAACATGTTACCGTAGGTCATAATGTGACCTTACATGGATGCACCATAGAAGATGGCGCTTTAATTGGAATGGGAGCCACCATATTGAATGGAGCAGTCATTGGAAAAGGGGCTTTGATCGCAGCAGGGGCTTTGGTTCCAGAAGGCAAGGTAATTGAAGGCGGAGTTTTGGCGGCTGGAGTTCCGGCAAAAGTGATCCGTCAGCTTTCATCGGAACAGATGGAGCGAATCAAAGAAGGTGCACATCATTATGTGGAAAAAGGAAGGATCTATTCACAGGAAGGAATCTAAACCACCAGCCCTGTCAACAACATTCTAAACACTTTTTCCCAAATGGATGAAAACTGACTGATGGGAAGGGGATTAACTCCTCTTCCCAGTTCCACGGTAAAACCGGGATTGCGCCAATCCTGGATAAACCAATCCTTGTACCCGGCATCACTTTCCACGTATTGAACGGGTTTATAACCGCTGAAATCAGCAAACCTTTCAACGATTTGCCGGGATTCAGGAGGTTCAAGACCGCGATATCCCCAATAGATCTCTTCACACTGGGTATGGAAGGCAATGACCAGCCTGAAATGATGGGAGTGGGTGAATTTGGCCATGGCCTGTGACTCCGGTTCAGATAATGGTGCCGGTCCGGGATAGTCCCTCGGGGCAGGTTCGCCAGGGGAACGTCTGGTCACTTCTTCCTCCCAATGTGCAGGAAACTGGTCATTGAGATCAACCCCCCGAATATTTGCCTTCCACCCGCTGAAGTCCCTCGATCCACCGTTCAATCTCATCACTTTATCAAAATAGGGGTGATCCGGAGTTATCCCTTTTTGAACCAATTCCACTCCATCCGGATTTACCATTGGAACAATCCAAAGGGAGGTTTGGTTATAAAGGGTGGGGATGTGAAATGAATCCATATTTCCCTGGTTTTGGTATGCTTTTGCGTATTCCTCAATAAAATGCATCAAAATGATGGTAGTTAACCACTCATTGGCATGAAAGGACCCGTTATAATGAACTTCCTTCGCTCCTTCTCCCAAACGAACGACTGGGATGGACCGGCCTGATACGGATTCTCCGATGAAAGTGAATTGAATGAAAGGATAGCGACTTTTCAGAACAGTTAAATCTGTCATCATTTCCTCATAGCCGTAATTTCTCCTCGGAATCACGATTTGTGACATAAAAAATCCTCCTTGAATCAAGCGATCTTTTCTATCTCCTGACCTATACGAATAGAACTAAACGCTCACAACCCTTCAGGTCATGGAGGTTTAGTTCCTTCACTAATAGCCTATTCAAGAAGGTTTAGAAATTTGTTATTTCCGATGCAAGTTTTCTTCGATGGTTTTTGGAACCAGTTGATAAATATCCCCCGATTCGAAACAGTCAATCAACCTGGATAACCATTCATAAAATTCCAATGCAGAATGAAGCTTATTTATATCCATTTCAACAATTTTTTGAAGCGCTTGGTTTTCCTTATTGGATTGGGACAAAGCTTCCAATTCGCGGATGGATTTTTTAACCATTTGGATATTCATATCCACTGATTTGCGCCATTTAATAGAAAAAAAGTCAGTAAAGTTTTGATACCAATCCGATTCCACTTCATAATTATCTTTTCTGGAACCCTTCTTCCATACTTTGTTTACCATTTTTAAATCCATGAGGGTTCTTACAGCAGTACTCATGCTTGTTTTGCTCATCCCTAATGCAGAACCCATATCCTCTAATGTCATTGGTTCATCTTGAAAAAACATTGTTCCATATAAATGCCCAACAGAGAGAGTGACCCCATACAAATCCATGTTTTTTGCAATGGATTCAATGACGCGGTTTCTTGCCTTTAGGATGGCTGTTGTTTCCTGTTCACTTAATCCTTGGAAATTCATTCCCTTTCTCCCTCCTTGGACAGAATATACTTACGCCTATGTATTGTAAATAAGAAATCTCCTCCTGTAAAGAATCAAATCTGGCAGGATTTATATGAAAAACGGAGAATACGGTATGTAATGTTTGTAAAGTTTTATCTGTACAAAGTTTATCGTCGAATATGGGCTTTGAACAAAATTTGCATACTCATTAGACTAGAGAAGTATAGATGGGGAACTAAACATCCATGACCTATAGGGTCACTAGATGAAAATGTATTTTCATATCAAAGATTTACACATCTGCAAGACGAGTTCGGGAGAAGAATTTATTAAGTTTTGTTTTGAGGCTAATCTTCAGATTACGCTTTTCCAAAAGAATGAGGTGATGGAATGCCAAAAATTGTTGTAAATAATTTAACCAAGATATTTGGTCCGCAACCCAAAAAGGGGATAGACCTATTAAAGAAGGGTTGGAACAAGAACAGAATATTTGAAGAAACCGGATTAACAGTAGGAGTAAATCAGGTCAGCTTTGAAATTGAACCAGGAGAGATTTTCGTGATTATGGGTCTTTCCGGCAGCGGGAAATCAACGTTGGTTCGTTTATTAAACCGCTTGATCGAACCCACCGAAGGAGAGGTATTAGTTGACGGAACCAATCTTGTTCAGCTGAATCAGGAGCAGCTTCGTCAGGTAAGGCGTAAAAAAATGAGTATGGTTTTTCAGAAGTTTGCCTTGTTCCCGCATCGCACCGTTCTTCAAAATGTTGAATACGGTTTGGAAGTACAAGGTATTCCCAAGTCCGAGCGCCAGGAAAAAGCACGGATATCCTTAGAGTTGGTTGGTCTTAAAGGCTGGGAAAACAGTTACCCCGATCAGCTAAGCGGTGGGATGCAGCAGCGGGTGGGTTTGGCCAGGGGATTGGCAAATGATCCAGATATCTTATTAATGGACGAGGCCTTTAGTGCATTGGATCCATTGATACGTAAGGATATGCAGGATGAACTCATGGAATTGCAAGGGAAAATGCAGAAGACCATTGTTTTCATTACCCATGATTTGGATGAAGCCCTGCGAATCGGGGATCGTATTGCCCTTATGAAGGATGGTTCCGTGGTGCAGATTGGGACTCCTGAAGAAATTATGACCAATCCTGCCAATGATTATGTGGAACGCTTTATAGAGGACGTCGATGTTTCCAAAGTTCTTACAGCATCTCACGTAATGAGACGCCCGGAAACTATTGGTATTGACCGCGGACCTAGGGTAGCCCTTCAGCTGATGAAAGATAATGGAGTGTCCAATCTTTTTGTCGTGGATAAGTCGAAAAAACTGTTAGGAGCGATTACGGCTGATCATGCTTCAGAAGCAACCAAATCGGGCGGGCGATTGATGGATTACATGATTAAAGATGTTCCCACCGTTTCCCCGGACACTCTTTTATATGAATTATTTGATGTGGTATCCCGATCACAGATTCCGGTGGCTGTTGTGGATGATGCAGGCCGACTGAAAGGCGTCATTATTCGTGGAGCTGTTCTTGGGGCATTAGCCGGTCATATCGAAGGGCAGGTGAGTCATGATGTTTCCTAAAATACCACTGGATGTTTGGGTGGAATGGTTTGTCAAATGGCTGGATAAATACTTTGGAATTTTATTTGACATCACCTCCGATGTAATCGGAGGAACGGTAGATTTTTTCTCTTTTTTGCTTCATCTGCCGCCATCCATCGTCATCATTCTTATATTCAGCATCCTAGCCTATTTTACTGGCAGATGGCCCATCGCAATCTTTACATTTGTAGGGCTTATTTTCATAGATAATCTAGGATACTGGGATCAGACCATGAGTACCTTGGCTTTAGTGCTTACTTCAGCTCTGATTTCTATCATCTTTGGGATCCCTATCGGGATATTGTGTGCCAAAAAAAATACGATTCAACATTTAATTATGCCTGTTTTGGATTTTATGCAAACCATGCCGGCCTTCGTTTATCTCATTCCGGCGATTATCTTTTTCGGATTGGGGGAAGTTCCAGGGGTGATTGCTTCCGTTATATTTGCCATCCCTCCAACCATTCGATTGACCAATCTCGGAATACGCCAGGTGCCAAAAGACCTGGTTGAAGCGGCAGATGCCTTTGGTTCCACTCCAGGGCAAAAACTGATGAAATTACAACTTCCATTGGCTGTTCCCACCATTATGGCTGGCATAAACCAAACCATTATGCTCTCTTTATCGATGGTAGTGATTGCCTCGATGATCGGAGCGAAAGGACTTGGGGCAGAAGTGTATCGTGCCGTTACGCAAATTAAAACAGGTGAAGGTTTTGAGGCGGGTCTGGCGGTGGTAATATTGGCCATCATGCTGGACCGCATTACTCAAAATATAGTAAAGCAAAATAAAAATTAAGGAGGCGAAGCAGGTTGTTCAAAAAAAGAAGTTTTTTTGTACTTGTGGGGGTTTTAGCTTTATCGCTTATCGTGATGGGGTGTTCCAAAAGTCAGGATAGCTCCGACGAAGCGGGTTCAACATTCGTAGGGGATCAAGTAGATTACAAAATCATTGGAATTGATCCAGGGGCCGGTTTAATGAAGGCGACTGCCAAGGTCATTGAAGAATATGGATTGGAAAATTGGGAGTTGGTTGAAGGTTCAGGAACTGCGATGGCTGCAGCTTTGCAAAAGGCATATGATGCAAAGGAGCCTATTATTGTAACCGGATGGACCCCCCACTGGAAATTTGCAAAATTTGATTTGAAGTATCTGGAAGACCCGAAGGGGATTTATGGTGCCGAAGAGGAGATTAATACGATTGTTCGCAAAGGATTGAAAGATGATGCTCCATCAGCCTATCAATTTTTGGACAATTTCAATTGGACGCCGGATGACATGGCCAAGGTGATGGTAGACATACAAAGCGGAACAAAGGAAGCTGATGCAGCAGCTAAATGGGTTAGTGAAAACGAAGATAAAGTAAACCAGTGGATCGAAGGGATAACTCCGGTGAGCGGAGAGACTATTACATTGGCTTACGTGGCTTGGGACTCTGAAATCGCCAGTACCAATGTCGTAAAATATGTATTAGAGAATAAGTTAGGGTATAAGGTAGAAATGATGCAGGTAGAAGCAGGCCCCATGTGGGCAGGAGTTGCGAATGGTGATGCGGATGCTATGGTTGCGGCATGGCTTCCGACCACCCATGCCGACTACTATGAAAAATTTAAAGGACAGTTTGAAGATTTAGGTCCCAACTTGAAAGGGACAAAAATTGGGCTGGTTGTACCTGCTTATATGGACATCAATTCCATAGAAGATTTGAAAAAGAAATAAACCGACAAGGAATAGTAAGAATTATGATGATGTAACTTGAAAAAGAGGCGGTTTCTTTTCCAACGGGAAAACCGCCTTTTCTTTATTCTATCTGATGATTTCATGTCATTGGATTCACTCTCCCTTTGCACTTGAAAGGTGAAATATGGTATAGTTATTGCCGAAAAGTTGCATGATAACAACTCTCTGTATAGACGAAACGAAAGAATTACACCCAGTTTTCAAGCTATCAGAAAACTGAACTTCCTGAATAATGAACGATTTGGACGGAGATCAGAGGTGCCCAGTGCTAAAAAAATTGATACCTGATTTACATGTAAAATCTGTATATGATATTGATCTTGTCGCCTTAAAGAAAAGAGGAGTAAAGGGAATCATTACTGATTTGGATAATACCCTTGTGGAATGGGACAGGCCAGTTGCCACCCCTAAGCTAGTGGATTGGGTGAACCAACTTCAGGAATTAGGATTTAAGGTAATCATTGTTTCCAATAATAATAAAAACAGAGTTTCCGCTTTTGCTCATCCCCTTGGGATTCCTTACATTCATCGGGCAAAAAAACCCACCCTTTCTTCCTTTAAAGAGGCGCTCAATCAAATGCAGACACAGATAAATGAAACAGTTGTGATCGGTGATCAGCTGTTTACAGACATATTAGGAGGAAACAGACTTGGTTTCTATACCATCTTAGTCGTCCCTGTTGCCCATAATGATGGTTTTATTACGAAATTTAATCGTATGATGGAAAGAGCAGTTTTGTCTTGGTTAAGAAAAAAGGGGATGATTCCATGGGAGGAATAGATTCGGTGAAAGAGATGACAGATTATACAAAACAAAAATATTGTTCCGGCTGCGGTATTCCCCTGCAAACGGAAAATGAACGGCTTCCAGGATATGTACCCGGTGGGGCGTTGCATAAGGAAGAAGTGGTTTGTAAGCGATGCTTCCGGATTAAACATTACAACGAGGCTCCTCAGGTGACTCTTGGGGAAGATGATTTCTTAAAAATCCTGCAGCAAATTGGAACAAGCCAAGGTCTTATTGTTCAAGTAGTGGATATTTTCGATTTTCATGGAAGCTGGCTTCGGGGATTGCAGCGGCATGTAGGGAATAACCCGGTTCTCCTGGTTGGAAACAAAGTGGATCTTCTGCCAAAGGCGATAAATGTAAATCGGGTAAAGCAGTGGATGAGAAGGCAATCAAAGGAATGGGGCCTGCAGATTGTGGATGCGGTTTTAATCAGTGCTGCTAAAGGTCAAGGAATTGATGAGTTGGTTAACGCCATGGAAAAATGGAGAGATGGACGGGATGTTTATGTGGTGGGAATCACCAATGTAGGAAAATCCACTTTGATTAATCGCCTTCTTCATGATTATAGCGATGAAACAGGGGAGGTTGAGATCACCACTTCCCATTTTCCAGGAACCACTCTGGGAATGATTGAAATTCCTCTGGATGAGCAAAGCTCTTTGTTTGATACTCCCGGTATTATTAATAAGGAACAAATGAGTTATTACTTGGCACCCAAAGACTTAAAATTGGTAATGCCTAGTAAAAGAATTAACCCAACCATTTATCAGCTGAATGCCGGACAAACCTTATTCTTGGGTGGCTTAGTCAGAATAGACTATATGTCAGGGGGGAGGCATTCCTTCGTTTGTTATGTGTCTAATGGGGTACCCATCCATCGGACCAAATTGGAAAGGGCGGACGAAATTTATCAAAAACATCTGGGAGAAATGTTGAATCCTCCTTCCCCAGAGTCCATAAAAAAATTGCCAGAAATGCTATCTCATGAGTTTCCGTTAAGGAAAGAAAGTCAGGATGTGGTGATTTCAGGATTAGGATGGATTTCCATAAAAGGAACGGGAGGATCTATCCGAATCTGTGCTCCGAAGGGAATTGGAGTATTTCTAAGGGATTCCCTTCTTTAATACGAAAAAACGATGTGGAACCAGAGAATTTACAAAGGATAGCCTTCGAACTTATTACAAAGTGGGAAAGGAGGAAAAGGAATGGATAGCCATACAATCATGACCGGGGTATTGGGATTTCCAGTCAGGCATTCCCTCTCCCCACAGATGCATAACAAAGCCTTTCAATCCCTGCAATTAAATTTTCGATACGGGTCATTTTCCGTAGAACCCTCTAAACTGTCTGATGCTGTGAGGGGAATACGGGGATTAGGTTTTCGGGGTGTGAATGTGACGATCCCCCACAAAGTAGCCATTCTTCCCTATCTTGACGAAATTGATCAGGAAGCTTCTTTGATTGGCGCAGTCAATACGGTGGTAAACGAGAATGGAAGACTAATAGGGTATAATACTGATGGCCGGGGGTACGTCCAATCTTTAAAAGAAGAAACAGGAATTGAAATCACAGGGAAGAAAATCCTTATTCTTGGGGCTGGTGGAGCGGCCAGAGCCATCTCTGTCTCCCTTGCGCTCGAAGGTGCAGAGCAATTATGGATTGCCAACCGCACCCCGGAAAAGGGAAAGCAATTGGCGCAATCTCTTCAGTCCCTTTCAAAAGCGGATGATATATCCTGGGCAGAAATCCCCTCAGTCATTCAGCAGGTGGCTGTAGTGGTTAACACCACATCCGTCGGGATGTTTCCAAATATCGAAGAGATTCCCATATCTCCTGACTTGCTCCATTCCAATTTATTGGTAAGTGACTTGATCTATAATCCGATGGAAACTAAGCTTCTCATCGAAGCTGAGAAAAGGGGCGCTTCCATACATAAAGGGTTAGGAATGTTTATCTATCAAGGAGCTCTTGCCTTTCAATTGTGGACAGGCAAAGAAGCTCCCATTTCGTTGATGCGGGAGACGGTTTTACAGGAATTGTTAAAATAGAGAATGGATATGCTGATTTGTACAAGGGGAGATCAGGATGAAAAAAAAAGTGGGTTTAATGGGAGGTAGCTTTAATCCCGTACATGTGGCCCATCTGGTCGTGATGGAGCAGGCATGTCATCAATTGGGGTTGGATGAAGGCTGGTTTTTACCCTCAAATCATCCTCCACATAAAGATGAGTCGGAGATGGCTTCAGGTGAACACCGCCTGAAAATGCTCAGGAGAGCCATTTCCACCCATCCAAAATGGAAAATATGCCTGTTGGAGTTTGAACGGGAAGGCCCTTCATTTACTGTGGATACCATGGATGAATTAAACCGCCGTTATCCCGATATTCAGTTTTATTTTATCCTGGGCGGAGATATGGTGGAATATTTGTCCCACTGGCACAGGATTGATGAATTGAAGAAAATGGTGCGATTTGTAGGAACCCAAAGACCCGGATTTACCTTGGATCATGGAGTCTCCGACCTGCACCTGGAAATCGTTGAAGTTCCTCAGCTTGACATATCATCCTCTCTTATTCGCCGATGGATAAAAAGGGGGTTTTCCATTCAATACCTTGTTCCCGATGCAGTGAAACAGTATATAGAGGAGGAGGGATTGTATGGATAATCAGGAGCTATTGGTGAAAGTAAGAGAGCAGATGACAGAACACCGCTACCAGCACACCCTTGGAGTTGTTGAGACTGCCAAGATTTTGGCGAAACGGTTTGGGGCAGACCCCAAAAAGGCTGAATTGGCAGCAATACTCCATGATTATGCCAAATATTGGACCGATGAACAGTTGATAAGAGTGATTGTAGAAAGGGGATTACCCCAGGAACTTTTAAATTATAATAAACAGCTATGGCACGGCCCTGTTGCGGCTGAAGTGGTTCAAGAGCTGTTTCATATAAAAGATGAAGAGGTAATCACTGCCGTCCGATACCATACTTCCGGAAGAGCAAATATGAGTTTGTTGGAAAAAATCATCTGGCTGGCGGATTATATTGAGCCGGGTCGTCATTTCCCAGGAGTGGAGGAAGTAAGGGAGATAGCTGGACAAGATCTAAATCAAGCTTTGTTGAAGGCATTGGATCAGACGATTGTATTCTTAATAAAACAAGGTCAGAAGGTGTATCCCTTAACTTTATTGGCAAGGAATCACCTATTGGATGAAAAGGAGGTTTTACCGATTGTTGAGTGAGAAAGAGATTGCACTGGCCGTTGCTGAAGCCGCTGACGAAAAAAAAGCACAGAAGATTGTGATTTTGGATATTCGGGGATTATCGGTTATCGCTGATTATTTTGTCATATGTCACGGAAATTCAGAAACCCAGGTTCAGGCCATTGCTGCTGCCATTAAGCAAAAAATGGGCCAACATCAAGTGCCTGTACGCGGAATGGAAGGATATGATGATGCGAGATGGGTCTTAGTGGATCTGGGGGATGTAGTTGTCCATGTTTTTCATCGGGAAGAAAGAGAATTCTACAATCTGGAGCGTTTTTGGGGAGACGCCAAACAGGTGGAATTTGCAGCAAAATAGGAGAACAAAAATGGCGTATAAAAAAATGGCCTATATTTATGATCAACTGATGAAGGATGCACCATATGAACAATGGGTTCAGTTTCTCCTCCAAGCATTAAAAAAAGAGGAAGGCCCCTTTCAGCACTTGGTAGATTTGGGATGTGGAACTGGTTCGATTTCCATTCCTTTGTCAAGAATGGGTTATTCTGTAACCGGTATTGATCTGTCCGAAGATATGCTGGCCGTTGCGAAAGAAAAAGCGGATGAAGTACGGATTGATCTCTCTCTGTTTCAACAGGATATGAGAAAATGGACATTACCCCGACAGGCAGACGTCGTTTTTTCTTTTTGTGACTCCTTCAATTATCTTCTTAAAGAAGAAGATATTCAATCGGTTTTTCGTCAAACCAATCTTGGATTAGTCACAGGAGGATTGTTCCTATTTGATATGCATACCCCATATAAAATTAAAGAGGAGTTTGCCGGCCGCACGTTTACATGGGTTGAGGACGATGTAACTTACATATGGAATTGTCATGGAATGCAACATTTGATGGTTGAGCATGAACTTATTTTTTTTGTAAAGGAAAAAGAGAACCTGTATCGAAGATGGGAGGAAGTCCATTTTCAACGGGCCTACCCCATGGAGTCTGTCATTGGTTGGTTAGAGGAGGCAGGGTTCGGATTTCTTTCCTGTACGGCTGACTTTTCCGATCAACCTCCAACAGGGAAAACGGAAAGAATATTTTATAAGGCAAAAAAAATACGTGACATCCGTTGACAATATACGACTTTTTTGCATATAATCATAACTAAATTTATCCGATGATTCATGACAGTTTAATGAAATGAAGATTTATCAAAAGCGATGACAAGGATTAGTAATCGTTTAGGATGTATCAGAGAGCTGACGTACGGTGCAAGCCAGCCATCTGAACCGATGAACTCACCTTCCAGCTGTAAAGGGGAACCCTTATTACCCTTTATCGTCTTATCCGCGTTAAGGAAAATAAAGTGAGTGTGGGCTGTATGCCCAACACTAATTAGGGTGGTACCGCGAGATTAACCTCTCGTCCCTAGCATAATGGCTGAGGGCGGGGGGTTTTTATTTGGATTGACACACACACAAAGTTTTCTTTACGTGTGTCCTGGCAAAAATGGTGAACAAAGGGGGAATTGATCATGACACAAACCTATCAACCAAAACAAATTGAATCGAAGTGGCAGAAGGTATGGCAGGAAACAAATGCCCATGCTACTAACGAGCAAGGAGACAAACCCAACTTTTATTGCTTGGAGATGTTTCCCTATCCATCGGGAAAACTGCATATGGGGCATATGAGGGTGTATTCTATTGGGGATGTGGTGGCTCGTTTTAAGAAAATGAATGGCTATCAGGTACTCCATCCCATGGGATGGGATGCCTTTGGACTTCCGGCAGAAAATGCGGCAATTAAGTCTGGTGAAAATCCGGCAAAATGGACCTATGAAAATATTGATTATATGAAAAAACAGCAAAATAAACTGGGTGTCAGTTATGATTGGGAAAGGGAAGTAACGACCTGCTCCCCTGATTATTATAAACATACCCAATGGTTGTTCCAATTGTTCTATGAGAGAGGTTTAGCTTACAGAAAGAAGGCTCCGGTCAATTGGTGCCCCGATTGTGCCACTGTGTTAGCCAATGAACAGGTGGAAGACGGCAAATGCTGGCGGTGTGATTCAGAGGTGACGAAGAAAGAATTGGAGCAATGGTTTTTCAAAATTACCGACTATGCTGAAAGGCTTTTAAATGATTTAGAACTGTTGGAAGGCTGGCCTGAGAAAGTAAAAACGATGCAGAAAAACTGGATTGGAAAAAGTGAAGGAGCGGAAGTGATTTTTTCAATTCCTGAACTGAATGAGCATTCAGTCTCCGTCTTTACCACAAGGCCGGATACCCTTTTTGGCGTTACCTATATGGTATTGGCTCCTGAGCACCCGTTGGTCGAACAATTGATAAAAGGCAAAGAGACAGAAGCTGACGTTCTTCAGTTCGTGGAACGAATGAGAAAGGAAAATGAAATTTCCCGCACCTCAGCCGATGCCGAGAAGGAAGGATTGTTCACAGGAGCCTATGCGAAGCATCCCATTACCGGTGATCTAATCCCCATCTGGGTTGCAAATTATGTATTGATGGATTATGGTACCGGAGCCGTTATGGGGGTTCCGGCCCATGATGAAAGGGATTTTCAGTTTGCCAAAAAATACGATCTCCCCATAAAAGTCGTGATTGTGCCGGAGAATCAGGCTGATTTTGATAAAAATTTGAAGGAAGCTTTTGTTGAAGATGGGATATTGGTTGGTTCGGGCCAGTTTGATGGGTTGAACAACCGGGACGCCATTAAACAGATCAGCCTTCACTTGAAAGAATTGGGAAAAGGAAAACCTACAGTATCCTACCGATTAAGGGATTGGTTGATTTCGCGCCAACGTTATTGGGGCTGTCCCATCCCAATGATCTATTGTGATCACTGTGGAATTGTTCCAGTACCGAAGGATCAGCTGCCGGTGCTGCTCCCTGAAGACGTGGTTTTTGACGGAAAAAGAAATCCGCTAACCACTTCGGAATCGTTTGTACACACCACTTGTCCTGAGTGTGGCGGGAAAGCCCGAAGAGAAACGGATACGATGGACACCTTTATCGATTCGTCTTGGTATTTCTTAAGATATACCGATGCCAGAAACGAAAAGGTTCCATTTAAATCGGAGAAGGCCAATAAGTGGCTCCCGGTTGACAAATATATAGGCGGAATTGAACATGCTATTCTACATTTGCTCTACTCCAGATTCTTTACCAAAGTGCTATATGATGCAGGCATGATTAACTTTACGGAGCCCTTCACCAGCCTCTTGACCCAGGGGATGGTATTAAAAGAAGGAGCCAAGATGTCCAAGTCAAAGGGAAATGTGGTTAGCCCTGATGAAATTATTGAGAAATATGGAGCCGACACCGGAAGATTATTTATCCTCTTTGCTGCTCCCCCTGACCGGGATTTGGAATGGAGCGATTCCGGGGTAGAAGGAAGTTTCCGCTTTCTGGGACGGGTTTGGAGAATGGTGATCAACCATCTTAATCTGTTTGAAAACCGTACTGAACCCAATATAAACGATGAAGCCAGTAAAGAGCTGAATCGGATGATTCATCTGACCATCAAAAGGGTTACGGATGATATTCATATTCGTTATAACTTTAATACCGCGGTCAGCGCGATCATGGAGTTGGTCAATGCCATTTACAGTTACCCGGAGAATGGAGATAAAGGAACTCTGGCTAAGGCCATTGAAACGTCCATTGTGCTGCTAGCTCCCTTTGCCCCCCATATGACAGAGGAACTATGGCATCGGATGGGTCATGCCGAAAGTGTCCATGATCAAGAATGGCCTTCCTATGATGAAGGTGCATTGGTTCTGGATGAAGTGGAGATTGCCGTCCAAATCAATGGAAAGGTGAGGGACAAAGCCGTTGTTCCAACAGGAGCATCGAAAGAAGATGTAGAAAGTCTTGTTTTGGAACAGGACCGGATAAGAACCTTAATTGAAGGAAAGACCATCCGAAAGGTAATCGTTGTACCCGGCAAATTGGTGAATATTGTGGTCGGATAAAAAATAATGATTGGATTAAAAAAACGATGGCCAATACGGCTATCGTTTTTATTAATTGTCATCGTAGCTTTTCAATTTCCCTTTCCTATTTTCCCCCTATGGAAAAAGGGATATTCCAGCTGCAACGTTGACAAAATATATGTAGTGATCTGGGTTGAGGTGTGACAATGGTAAAAGACAATACCTTAAAGTACTCAAAAATTGGATACATTTTGGCAGTAGCCATAGCTGTGATGGTTTACCTTTTTCCATCCTATGTGTCAAGGGGAATGGCTGAGGAAATCGATCGTGCTCCATATATATTGATTGATCTGTGGAGAAACCGCCTCTATCTGATGGAAGGGGACCAAATCGTCAAACAGTACCCCGTTGCACCAGGGAGCCCCTCTACTCCTTCACCTGTCGGACAATGGAAAATCATAACCAAATCAAAGAATTGGGGAAGCGGTTTTGGTACCCGTTGGTTAGGTTTAAATGTACCCTGGGGTACTTATGGGATTCACGGAACCAACAAACCATGGCTAATTGGCCATCACGTGAGCCATGGATGCATCAGAATGAGAAATTCAGATGTGGAGGAGCTTTATACGCTGGTTCGGCACGGTACAAAGGTGATCATAGAAGGACCTATCGTTGGGTTTTCCTGGAATGAATATAAGACATTGGTTAAAGGAGATAGGGGTTCTTTGGTGATGCTGATTCAAAATCGATTAAGGGCAGCCGGTTATTACAAAGGGGGCTGTCACGGCGTTTTTGACGGATATACAGAAATTGCGTTAAAGTCTTACCAGAAAAACCATCAATTGCAAGTAACCGGCCAAGTAGGGTATAGGGATTATATTAGTTTAGGACTTCTTGAGTGAAAATTTACGATGCTTTAAAAATCGGAAAATCACGGTGGTGGATGCCGGCAATGGAACCGGAGACGGGGCAACCCGGATCAGCAATTATGTCACCAAATTAATGGCGCAAATGCCGGAGATGTTGAAGGATGTCTCTGGAGTAGACATGAATCAAATGTTGCAGGGAATCATGAAGCAAGCCAAAGACGCTCCTAAAGATGCTCCTGCCGAATAAGAATCTTATGTATCAGTATCTGATCGATGGTATATAATAGGAAGGAAAGGGAGGTTTAGAAATGGACAAAAAAAATCAACAACCCCTTCCCCCCATTAGCGGAATCGACTGGGAAGAAGATGAATCTTTTAACGAGGAATCAGGACGGCCATTAGGTTTGGTTGTCGATGTCAGGAAAGAAAGTAAAATAAAAGGGCCTAATCGCCCTTCTACCTAAAAAGACTCAAAGGTGCTCAATTGAGCACCTTTTTAGGTCAACTTTCAAAGTGTTTTTTCATTTCTTCAACATCCTCATAAAATTTCATATGGGTCCTTTGAAAGAGTTGATGAAACATGGGCTTTGCCATTTCTTCCAATGCCGTTAAACCAGCTCCGGTAACCCCTCCCGGAACACACACTTTATTGACCAGGGTTTCCAGGTTGTATTTTTCAGAAGAAAGGAGCTCCCCAAGCCCAATCATCATTTCAGTAGCCAGGGCTGTTGCTTTTTCTCTGGAAATTCCGATCTCTTCTACGGCACCCTCTATAAATTGCTGGAGCAGGTATCCGAAAAATGCGGGTCCGCAGCTGATAATATCAGATGAAACCCTTGTTTCTTCTTCTTCGATGATAACAGGATGACTGAACTGCTGAAACAGGGTGAGAAGATATTCTTTATCCTCTTTGGTCAATCGGGTTCCCCAGACAACCAGGGAAGCACCTGCAAATGCTGAATTTGTAATGCTGGGTATCATTTTTACCACTTTACAGGGCAGATTTGTTTCTAGATTGGCAATCATCACTGGACTTGTGATAGAAACCACAAATTGATGTGGAAACAATCCATCGTGGAGTTCTTGCATTACTTTTCTATATTCCATTGGTTTTACACAGATAAAGATAATGTCACAGTGAAGGGTCATTTCTTTTATTGTTTCAGCAGATTTCAGACCAGGATAACGGGCAGCTAATTTGATCACTTTCTCTCTTGTACGGTTGATCGCCGTCACTTGAGAAGCTGAAATATAAGATGATTGAATCAGTGCTTCTATTAACATTCCCCCCATATTACCCGTACCGATAAAACCTAATTGCATATTTATCCCCTCCCCGTTTTGGCAATAGCTATAATATCATATGAAAGAAAATGAATTTTCATGTTTCTTCATTTGATTTTCATAAGTTCCGTGTATGATAGAAATACCCCTCTAATTGTAGAGGAGGCGCCCTGTTCCCTTATCCATTGACCTAATGGATAAGGGATTTTCTTTTTTGGCAGGACTGTTGACAAATGGAACATTGTGGTAATATATGCATAAGATTGTTAAGGCAGGTGATTTCTTATGTATGATTTATTATCCAGTTGGAGTCCAAGGGAACGGAAATTATTATTTCTTCTTCTTTTGTCGTTATTTTTTACGGTAAGCTTGCTTATCTATATTTTATTGAATGATGCAGGTACTGAGCTGGAAGCTGGCCCTTCCATAGATCAAATCACGTCAGCACCAGAGGAACAGCAGAAAAACAATGTTCCGGGAGATAAAGAAGACGAAAATCAACCGATGGGTGACAATCGTCAATCGATGGAAAAAATGATGGTAGTAGATATTAAAGGGGCCGTCCAGAATCCGGGAGTGTATACTTTGCCCCTTAATTCCCGACTGTTTGAGTTGATCAAATTGGCAGGAGGACTTACGGAAAATGCGGACCAAAATCAGGTAAACTTGGCCGGTTCCTTGAGAGATGGAATGGCGATCATCATTCCGGAGAAAGGGGATCCCCTTTCTTTAAACAGTCCATCCGTCAAGACCAGCACAATTTTTGAAAATCCGGTAATGGAAAATGGACAAACTTCTGGATATTCTCAAGGGAAAGTGAATTTGAATACGGCAAGTAAAACCGAATTGGAAACTTTACCGGGGATCGGTCCCTCCAAAGCAGAGGCGATTCTTCGTTATCGGGAGGAGAGGGGATTTCAACGAGTGGAAGATCTGTTAAATGTAAACGGAATCGGGGAGAAGACCTTTGAGAAATTAAAAGATTTGGTAATCGTATATTAAATTCTTGGATAAATTCCCATAAAATAAGTTGACAAAGTATTCCGATGAATCTATAATGAATTAAAATTTTTCCATCTCTTATTGAGAGAGGTACCTCTTCTCATTGGGAAGAGGTTCAATTCTATTATTAAGGAGGATCATAACGATGAGCAGTGAGAGAAAGTTAGGATTTGATACGATTGCATTACATGGTGGTCAGCAGCCAGACCCCACGACCGGTTCGAGGGCGTTACCGATTTACCAAACTACTTCCTACGTATTTAAAGACTCTGATCATGCGGCTAATCTTTTTGCATTAAAGGAATTTGGTAATATCTATACCCGAATAATGAACCCCACTCAGGATGTGTTTGAACAGCGTATTGCCCAATTAGAGGGCGGGGTAGGTGCCTTGGCATTGGCATCCGGACAGTCAGCCATTACGTATTCCATTTTAAACATTGCCGGTGCCGGAGATGAAATTGTTGCTTCCAGCAATCTGTACGGCGGTACATATAATCTGTTTTCCATGACTTTGCCAAAAATAGGAATACACGTGAAGTTTGTTGATCCAAGCAATCCGGAAAATTTCAGGGCTGCCATCACAGACAAGACGAAGGCCCTTTATGCAGAAAGTATCGGAAACCCCAGAATTGATGTCCTGGATATTGAGGCAGTGGCCAACATTGCCCATGATGCAGATTTACCTCTTATTATTGATAATACCTTTGCTACTCCCTATCTACTTCGTCCCATTGAGTATGGTGCGGATATTGTGGTTCATTCTGCGACTAAATTTATCGGAGGTCATGGGACATCAATCGGTGGAATTATTGTTGACGGAGGGAAATTTGATTGGAATAATGGGAAATTTCCAGGATTGACAGAACCGGATCCAAGTTATCATGGAGTGGTTTATACAGAAGCGGTGGGTCCTTTAGCCTATATTATTAAGGCAAGAGTTCAATTATTAAGGGATATTGGAGCGGCTATCGCCCCATTTAACGCATTCCTCTTTGTTCAGGGAATAGAAACCTTGTCACTCAGGATGGAACGCCATAGTTCCAATGCATTAAAGGTGGCCCAATTCTTGGAAGAGCATGAGTTAGTGAGCTGGGTAAATTATCCTGGTTTACCGTCCAGCCCATATTATAATTTGGCCCAAAAATATTTACCAAAGGGGCAGGGAGCCATCTTAACCTTTGGAATTAAAGGCGGGGTGGAAGAAGGGAAGAAGTTTATTAACAATTTAACATTATTCTCCCATCTGGCTAATGTCGGTGATGCTAAATCATTGGTTATTCATCCAGCCAGTACCACCCATCAACAGTTAACAGAAGAAGAGCAGCGCAGTGCCGGAGTTACTCCCGATATGATCCGTTTATCGGTGGGAATTGAAGATATTCAAGATATTTTAGCTGATCTGGATCAAGCCCTAAAAGCAAGCCAAAATTAAATGCTATCGATGCTTAACTAGAGATTCAGTGAATTCTTTAATATGAAAATACATTTTCATATCAATTTGTGACCCGAAGGGTCATGTGCGTTTAGTACCATCTATATAGGCCCCTTATTCCATCTTATGGAATTGGGGGTTTTTTAAATTTAACTATTGAATTTTTCAAAAAAATGTAGTTGAATAATATAAGACAGGTTATCTGATGACCTACTTATCCCATAACAGAATATCTGGTTATCATCTAATTAAAATTGGGAATATTGTTTATCTTCACAGAACCAGCAAAGTATGAACTAATTTAGAATTGATTGTTTGAAAACGATTTCTGTATTTAGAAAATTCTTGTTTTGGGATAAGAGGAAAAATTGTTATAGGGGGAGGATACTTCACTTACGGGAGAGAGTTTTTGAACCGAATGAGTAACAACAAAGAAACAAAGAATAATTTTTAAAGGGGTGTACTTGGGATGACTTGGACACAAATTTATCAACCAGTGGCGGACAACATCTGGCTTTCTGCATTGATCACCGTGATTCCAATTGTCTTTTTCTTCTGGGCATTGGCGGTAAAGAGAATGAAGGGACATTGGGCAGGACTTATTACCGTGGCTTTATCCATTATTATTGCGATTGCGGTTTATGGAATGCCCACCAAATTAGCGTTGCTTTCAACCGTGTTGGGCGCAAGTGTTGGATTATTTCCGATAAGTTGGATTATCATCACTGCAGTTTTTCTCTATAAAATTACCGTTAAAACCGGTCAGTTTGAAATTATTCGAAACTCCGTAGTAAGCATTACCGAGGACCGCCGTTTGCAGGCACTTCTGATTGCCTTTAGCTTCGGTGCATTTTTGGAAGGGGCAGCAGGATTTGGTACCCCGGTTGCCATTTCCGCCGCACTGCTGGTAGGATTAGGTTTTAATCCCCTGTATGCTGCGGGATTGGCTCTTATTGCCAATACCGCTCCGGTTGCTTTCGGTGCCATCGGAATTCCGATTATTACAGCAGGTAAAATTACAGGATTGGATACCATGGCGATTAGCCAGGTCGTTGGTCGTCAATTACCTTTCTTGTCCTTATTCGTTCCATTCTGGTTAGTATTTATCATGTCAGGTTGGAAGGGTGCAAAGGAAGTCATGCCTGCAATACTTGTATCTGGTGGTTCCTTTGCCCTAACCCAATATCTGTCGTCGAACTTTCTGGGACCGGAACTTCCCGACATTCTTTCAGCATTAGTCAGCTTGTTTGCTTTAGCCCTATTCTTAAAAGTATGGCAGCCAAAGAACGTATTTCGTTTTAAAGACGAGAAAGTTTCTGCCGAAGTGGCAGCGGCGAGGGAGAAAACCTATACACCTGGACAAGTATTTAAAGCCTGGTCTCCATTTATTCTCTTAACCGGATTTATCATCATTTGGGGAATTCCCGCATTTAAAAAAATCTTAGGTTCTGTAACGAAAGTTTATGAAATTTCTGGGTTGCATAATGCTGTAATCAAAGCTACTCCGATTGTAAATGAGGCAACACCATATGCCGCCACTTTCAAATTTGATTGGTTGGCAGCAGCTGGTACCGCAATTCTAATTGCTGCATTTGTTAGCATGTTTGTCGTGAAGATGAGCTTTGGCGAGTGGACTAAGACCCTTGGTGAAACCGTAAAAGAATTAATCAAGCCGATTATTACAATTGCCGCTGTTCTTGGATTAGCATATATCTTTAACTATTCAGGAATGAGTGCCACCTTGGGATTGGCCTTGGCAAAAACCGGATTTTTGTTCCCATTTTTCGCACCTATTCTCGGTTGGCTAGGAGTATTTCTTACTGGTAGTGATACCTCCTCCAATGCCCTGTTTGGAAATCTACAGAAAATTACAGCTACCCAAATTGGCGTTGACCCTGTATTAACTGTAGCCGCCAACTCCAGCGGTGGAGTTACCGGTAAATGATTTCTCCTCAATCCATTGCCGTTGCGACAGCCGCAACCGGATTGGTCGGGAAAGAAGGAGATCTATTCCGATTTACATTAAAGCATAGTATCTTCTTTATGCTGATTATTTCAGTGATGACCATGCTGCAGGCTTACTGGTTAACATGGATGCTGCCATAAGGACAAAATTTTAATAAAAGCAAAACCCTCCTGAAGAGATAACTTTAGGAGGGTTTTTATATTTTGGGAGTTTTTTTCTTTTCTATTTATTGAGGGAATTAAAGAATTCACTATGGACAGCCTTCGGGTTCGTGCTAAGCGAAGAGGCTAAAGAACGAGAATTAGCCCTCAAACTGACTCCAACTTTGGAATACCCAGATGTTTTTGAGGACTCCGTTCTTTAGCCTAGAAGCAGACCTGAATCACTTCCTGACGAACCCGACTAGGGGACGTGTGAATCTTTAATTCAACATTTATAGAAGTACTTGTCTATTCTGTGATAGAATATTAGAACAATTCAACGGATCAATCACAAACATCATAAGGTGGTTTTAGTATGATGACATTAATCAAGAAAGCGGTTGCTTGGGTCAGAAATTATTCGGTCATTATAGTATTGCTGGTGTTGATTATTGCGGTCGCCGGAATTCTCGCCAGATATGAGCGAGTGGTGACCAAGGGAAATCAGTCAAAACCGCTCTATCATTTCTATGTGGTTGCCCCCAATTTGGTTGACCCTTATTGGAAAGAGGTGCAAAGGGGAATGGAAGAGGCAGCAGCGGACTACAACGCAGCGATGGAATTTAGAGCGCCACGCATGAATAATAGAGAAGAGCAGCTGCGATATTTGGATATTGCTATACTGGCCGGAGTTGATGGGATTGTTGCCTATGCCTTTAACGATGCTGATTTCGTTGGACTCATCGAAAAAGCCTATAATTCCGGCATTCCGGTGGTAACGATTGAGAACGACGTTGAAAATAGTAAAAGAAAAGCATTTGTAGGAGCGAACAGCTTTCTTCTGGGGGAGATGGCAGGCAAATTAATGGCCCAAGCCACCAAAGGCAAAGCCAATATTGCCATTATAATGAATGATAACTTGCAGCGGGATACAACCAGTCAAAATCTAAAGCTTAACGGTTTCTTTAGTGCGGTAAAAGAGTTTCCGGAAATAAACGTAACCAAAGTATACAGCTCCATGCTGGGAATTATCAGCGCCGAAGAAATCACTCAATCGATTGTTGCTTCCGGACTGGGGATTGATGCAATCTATACGGTTGATTCGGTGGACACATTGGGAGTTGCTCAGTCTATTGTAGACTTGAATATGGTGGGCAAAATCTCTCTGGTAGGCTATGGTGACAGCCAGGAAATTCTCAGGTATATCAAAAAAGGCATCATTTATGGAACATTAGTAAGTAATCCCTATGTGATGGGCTATCAGAGTATTCGCAGCTTGATTGAAATAAAGGAAAAAGGCAATGCTTCTACTTTTCTCGATACGGAGATCAAAGTATTAACCGCTGAAACGATTGACCTAGGAAAAAACAGAAAAGAAATTGGCAGGTGAAAAAAAGTTGCAGCAGTCTTTTTGGAAACTTACAGGGATAAAAAAGAAGCTGATTGGCTATTACCTGGTTATTACGATGTTGATGTGGATTACCAGTCTTTTTTCCTATTATAACGCCAGGTTAATTACTACCAGGCTGGACTCGGTGTTCGTGGACTATATCTACCTTAACCAACTGTATTCAGATATTAATTCCCTTGAGATAGAGTTGGAAAAATATCTGTCTTCCAAGTCTTCTGAAGCACTGTTAAATTATTATACTTTGTACAATAAGCTGTCGGAACAAAGTTCAGACATAGAAGACAATTTAAGTTATAATCAGGATGATTTAATGCTGAAGGATATCGGCAACATGATCTCCGGTTTTTTAAGTGAAGCAGATGCAGCAATCAATGCGAAGCGGGGGCGAATGAGTAATGAGTATATCCAGCGTTTTACCCGCTCCAACGAAATCAGTGAATACATTAAATCTTATATTAACAATCTCTTGTACAGCAAACTGCACCAGGGTTCAATCATGTATCGGGAAACTTCCAGGAATATGGCGGTCGTCAATTATATAAACATAATTTTGCTTTTGGGCTCGTTGGCGATGAGTATCTTTCTGGCGGTATTCTTTAGCTACAAGTTGGCCAAACCATTGATCCTGCTGGCCCGGTCTGCGGAAAAGGTGTCCCGGGGTGATTTTGACATTCAGCCCCTCAAGGTGAATACCCGAGACGAGGTCAGCATTCTTGCAAATGCTTTCAATAAGATGACGGTGAATATCAGGGAGTATATAACAAAAATCAAGGTGCAGGCTGAAATTGAGCACAAGCTTAAGGAACAGGAGATGCAAAACCTCAAGATGAAAAGTATCCTGAAAGAAGCCGAGTTGAAAGCGCTGCAATCCCAAATAAATCCTCATTTTCTCTTTAATACTTTAAATGCAGCCTCTCAACTTGCCATGATGGAAGGAGCCGATAAGTCATCAAAATTCATAAAAAAAACGGCTGATCTTTTCAGGCATAATTTGCGGCAACTAACCAAACCGGTAAAGCTGGCAGAAGAAGTGAACAGCGTGATGGCCTATATCTATATTTTAGAGACCCGGTTTGGGGATCGGTTAAAGTTTTCGGCAGAGATAGATGATAAAATTCTGGAAACTGAAATTCCTTGTATTATCATTCAACCGTTGGTGGAAAATGCCTATATCCATGGAATAGGAGAGTTGGAGCAGGGGGGGAGAATCAACTTAACTGTTAAGGGGGAAAGCGGCTATGTTTTGATAGAGGTTAGCGATAACGGTGCAGGGATGGTGCAGGAAAAAATTGAACAAATCATGGCGGTAGATGTGGATCAAGATCTGATCAAAGGGCATGTAACCGGTATTGGTCTGAAAAATGTGATTGAAAGACTACGTCTGTTTTATAATATTCCAGATGTGCACCGATTAATAGAAATCCAAAGCGAATTAAACAAAGGGACAACGGTTATCCTGAAAATACCATTGAAGGAAGAGGCGAGGGCGGTTGGTTAGATTATTCGTTGCTGATGATGAGCAGATTGTAACAGATTCACTTCGCTTTATTGTTGAAAGCAGTTTTTCCGGTCAGGTGGAGTTGGTTGGTTCCGCCAAATCAGGCAGGGAAGCGATTGAAAAAGTAGAGCTGCTTAAGCCGGACCTGGTGTTTATGGATATTCAAATGCCGGGGATCAATGGGATAGAGGCCATTAGCAAGATTAAATCAAGGCATCCGGACATTATTTTCGTCATCATTTCTGCCTATGAACACTTTAACTATGCCAAGGAGGCCGTTAATCTGGGTGTAATGGAGTATATTCTGAAACCCATGGATAAGCAAGGAATTATCGAGGTCATTAGAAATGCCCAAAAATTGGTTGAGATGAACAGGGAGAACATGTTCAGGGAACTGGAACTGCGGGAAAAGTTGAATCAGATGATTCCATTTATTGAAAGCGAATTCATTTATACCTATTTATTTAATACCGGCTTGGCCAATGATCTGACATTTTATGAAGAACTGTTTGCGATGAAATTAAATTACGGCTTTGTGCTGATATGTCATATCCTGCCCGAAAAAGAGGATGTCAGGTACAGTCTGGATAAACATAAATTCTATCAAGATTTTCGAACCAACATCAAAAACCTGTGCAAATGCCTGGTTGGCTCCCCGATGTTAAACACCATCATTGTCTATATACCTGTGAGTGAACAGGAGGATGCCTATGAAATCAAGAACTATTCCCTTAGACTTGCCCAAGAGATAATAGGTGAAACTGCTAAACGGAGCGATTTGTCGTTCAAGATTGGTATCGGAAGGGCATATCCCATTACGGGATTATCTAAATCAACAGAGGAGGCTGAGAGGGTTATAAACGTGTCAGGAATGGAGGAGATCATTCATTTTGAGGATCTGATTACAGTACCGGGTAAAACAGAAGTATACCCCTCCTATTTGGAAAGGGAACTCATTGACAGATTATTGGGAGGTAACCTGATCGGTGCAATTGCAAGTTTCCAAAACATTTACGATTGGATATTTTTAAATTGTCAAGAGGGGATGCAAGAGGCAGGAGATAGATTGTCGGAAGTCGTGATCGCAGTGGAGAAGACTCTCTCTTATTACTTTAATCACAGGATCACAGGGCAGGCACCACAAATTACAGGCAGCGATCTGATCGAAGAAGGAGAGTTAAGGAACCGATTTATCCACTGGGTTAAAAAGTTGTCACAACAGATAAATGATCTTAGAGTTCATAAATTTGACGGTTTGATCACAAGGGTTATTGAATTTATCAATCGAAATTACGATCAGAATATAACTCTTAATGATGCTGCCAAGGAGATAAACATGAGCTATCATTACTTCAGCAAGTTTTTTAAGGAACGAACAGGACAGAATTTTACCGATTATCTAACCGTCACGAGGATAAACAAAGCCAAGGAATTCTTGGCTGACAAAACTCTCAGCATTAAAGAGATTTCTTTTAAAGTAGGTTATAATGATCCCAATTATTTCTGTAAAATTTTTAAAAGAATCACGGGGATGACACCTTCAGAATTTAGGAACTAGACCAATTTATCCTAGGGGAAGGTGAAATAAATGAAAGTAACTACAAGAAGGATGCTAATCGGGATCCTGACTGGTATTCTGTTGATTATGCTCGTATTTTTGGGTGCCAATATCTATCTCGATGTCAAAGCTGATCAGGCAAGCGAAGGCAGTAATGGCTCCGACACCGGCATAAAAATTGGCTTTTCTCTGGGAACGTTGAAGGAAGAACGGTGGATCAAAGACAGAGACATTCTCATGGCCATGGTCAGAGAACTTGGGGCAGACATCATTGTTCAAAATGCCAATAATGATGATGAAGACCAGTTAAAACAGGTAAGATATTTATTGGACCAAAATATTGATGTGTTAATTATCGTACCCAATGATTTGCAAAGGGCGGCGGCGGCTGTACAAATGGCTCAGAAAGAGGGAGTCAAAGTGATTTCATATGACAGACTGGTTCTGAAGTCAAATGTAGACTTGTATATTTCCTTTGATAACGAAAAAGTAGGAGAGTTGATGGCCCGTCATCTATTGGAAGCAGTACCTGAAGGAAACTATCTTATTATAAACGGAGCCAAAACGGACAATAATACCAGGTTAGTCAAGGAAGGATACAGCAAAGTGTTGAATTCAAAAATTGAAAGCGGTGACATAAAGATAATTGCTGAGGAATGGGCTGATGACTGGCTCATTGAAAGGGCTTTCCGAATAACCGATGTTCTATTGCAACAGAGAACGAAGATTGATGCCATCTTGGCCGGTAATGACGGATTGGCCGGGGGAGCGATCAGAGCATTGGCTGAGTATAGACTGGCGGGGAAGACTAAGGTGGTGGGACAAGACGCGGACTTGGCGGCCAGTCAGCGAATCGTCGAAGGATCCCAGTTGATGACTGTCTATAAACCTATCGATCAGTTAGCGAGGGCGACAGCAGAATTGGCGATTAAACTGGCCAAAGGAGAGAAACTGGACATATCTACTACAATTTTTGACGGCAAATATGATATACCCTATTATTTTTTGGAACCGATAGCGGTTGATAAAGATAACATAGATGAAACGATCATTAAGGATGGTTTTCATCGTCGTGACGAAGTTTATCGGAATCTCAAAAATGAATGACTATTTTAGTTCCGTCTATATACACAGGCTGACAGCAGCCTGTATTTTTTTGTCCTTAAAATAGTACAGAATGAACAACTTGAGACTTTTTGTTTTAAGAATTTTACAAAAATATTCTATCATCACAAAAACCTGTCTAGTGTCCGAATGGAGAATCACAGATAAAATTATTTTAAGGCTTGAACGTGTCAGGCAAGCTGAATTATATAACCATGTGTAAGAAAGAGGGGTTAAAAGTGAAAAAGAGTTTAAAAAGGTTTACTCTTCTGCTAGGTGTCATGATGATTGCTTTTGTTCTGTCAGCCTGCAGCGGAGAAAGCAGTAACGGGAGAAGCAGTGACGGAGGAACCGGCAGCGGAGTAAGCGTCGGCATTGTATTGCCTACCAAAGATGAGCCGCGTTGGGTACAGGATGAACAAAGATTTAAAGAAGCTTTGGAGGGAACAAAGTATACGACCGAAATTTTGTTCAGCCAAGGTTCTCCTGCTAAAGAAAAAGAAAATGTTGAAACTTTGATTAGCAAAGGAATTAAAGTGTTGATTATTACTCCGCAAGACGGCGCTGCAGCTGCCGCTGCGGCAGAAGCTGCCAAAAAAGAAGGGATCACAGTTATTGCTTACGACCGTTTGATCACAGATACGGATGCGGTGGATTACTACGTTACCTTCGACAGCTTTGCGGTAGGTGAAGCCCAAGCACAATATTTGATCGATAACACAAAAGGTACAGGGGTACCGTTATACTTGTATGCTGGAGCTGCTTCTGATAATAACGCATTCTTGTTCTTCCAAGGTGCGTGGAGCGTACTTCAGCCTAAAATCGCAGACGGAACGTTTAAGGTCGCCAACTCCAGCGAAGCTGTCGCTTTGCAAGATACAGCTGAGCTATCCCGCGATCAATTAAGTAAAATTATTGGTCAAGTGACGACCAACTGGGATCCCAATGAAGCGAAAAACAAGGCGCAAACACATTTAACGGCTGCAGCAGCAGACATGAAAGGCGACGTTGCCATCCTGGCACCGAATGACGGCACCGCACGTGCGATCGCAGACGTATTTGCATCCGACAGTGCGATAACAAGCTATGTCGTAACCGGGCAAGATGCGGAGAAGGCTTCGATACAGTACATCATCGACGGCAAACAATCGATGACGGTCTTCAAAGATGTTCGTACACTCGTTAAAGATGCCATGGGTATGGCCGTATCCATCCTCGACGGAAAAACTCCTGAAACGACGGGTTCTTACAACAATGGCAAGATCGATGTGAAAGCAAAGCAAACAGATGTGATTGTCGTTGACAAAAACAACGTGAAGAAAGAAATAATAGATTCGGGTTATTACCAAGCGAGTGACTTCACTGGACTGGAATAACAAATAAGCATAAGCAAGGTGCGGAGTATTGATAGATCTGCTATCATTACTCCGCAATTATAAACGTTGTTTAGTCAAGGGGGGACAGCAAGATGAGCGAATATATTTTGGAGATGAATCAGATTTCCAAGGAGTTTACGGGGGTTAAGGCGCTCACCAACGTAAATTTCAAGGTGAAAAAAGGCGAGATCCATTGCTTAGTCGGCGAAAATGGTGCAGGGAAATCCACGTTAATGAAGGTGCTCAGCGGGGTATATCCCTACGGATCGTATCAGGGGGACATCGTGTTCGAAGGCAATGTGCAAAAGTTCAACAAAATCAGCGACAGCGTAAAGGTAGGCATTGGTATCATATACCAAGAGCTGGCGTTATTTCCGGACCTTACGATATACGAAAATATATTTGTCGGTAATGAAGTGAAGCGTGGCGCATTCATAGACTGGAACCATACGATTGTACAAGCCAAACAAATGTTGCAAAAAGTGAAGTTAAATGTGAATCCGGAAATGTTGATTAAAGATTTGGGCGTGGGTAAACAACAATTGGTGGAGATCGCCAAAGCCTTAAGCAAAAACGTAAAGTTGCTCATTCTAGACGAGCCGACAGCGGCACTCAATGAGAACGAGAGTGAGAATCTGCTCCATCTGCTGACCGAGTTAAAAAATCAGGGTATTACTTGTATCATGATTTCGCACAAGCTGAAAGAAGTGATTTCAATTGCGGATAAAGTGACTGTGTTGCGCGATGGCCGAACGATTTGCACATTGGACGCCGACAAAAGCGAAATTTCTGAGAGCGTCATTATCAAGAACATGGTTGGCCGAGAAATCGATGATATTTATCCTAAGAGAACAAACAAAAATTTTGGCGATAAAGTGCTGGAACTTCACAATTGGTCCGCCTACGATGCTCAACTAGGACGACAAGTCCTAAAAAATATTCATCTTCATGTTAAAAAGGGAGAAATCGTCGGCATCGCCGGCTTAATGGGTTCAGGACGAACGGAACTTGCGTTAAGCATTTTCGGAAATTCCAAGTCTTATAAACTACAAGGCGAATTATTTTTGGATGGGGTTCCTTGCGTATTCAAACGCCCCAGTGAAGCGATCAAAGCAGGCATTGCATATGTCACGGAGGATCGAAAGGGAAATGGGCTGTTTTTGATTCGGGATATTAAAAACAATATATCTGTGGCGAATCTGCATGACATTTCTATCAATGGAATTATTAATGATAACGAAGAAATAAAAATCTCAAATGGATATAAAGAGTCAATGAACATTAAAGCGTCTTCAGTGGAACAAATTGTTGGCAACTTGAGTGGTGGTAATCAACAAAAAGTATCATTGGCCAAGTGGTTGTTCCTTGGACCGAAGCTGTTAATCTTGGATGAACCTACACGAGGCATAGACGTGGGAGCTAAATTCGAAATTTATACGATCATGAATAAACTAATCAGCGAAGGCATGAGTATTATCATGATTTCATCAGAACTTGGCGAGGTGCTGGGGATGAGTGACCGCGTGTATGTCATGGCTGAAGGCGAGATTAAAGGCGAATTGTCGATAGACGAGGCCGATCAAGAAAAAATAATGAACCTTGCCACCCAATAGGAGGGAACCTCATGAACTTTACTTCAGAAAAAAAGACGCCTATAAATTTCTTTAATGAAGCAAAGTCATTACTCAAAGTAAATATTCGTGAATATGGGATGTATATCGCCCTATTCGTCATCATACTTACTTTTTCGATCCTGACGGATGGACTTTTCATTTCATCCCGCAACATAAGCAATCTTCTGGATGCAACCGGATATATTGCTGTATTGGCTGTCGGCATGACGATTGTTATTGTGATCCGGCATATCGATCTATCCGTTGGATTTTTAGCCGGATTCATGGGAGCGATTGCTGCAATTCTTCTTACACAGATGGGTCTGCCGACTTATGTGACAGTACCGATCGTTCTTGTACTTGGTATCATTATCGGCCTATTCAATGGCTTGCTAATCGCTCAGATCGGGATCCCTTCCTTTGTCGCTACGTTAGCGGGATGGCTCATTTTTAGAGGAGCTCTTCTTCAAGTAACGGAAAAAACCGGAACGATTATCATCAAGGATGAATCGTTTAATGCGCTTGGTAATGGATATATCCCTTCCATTGTGCAAGTGAATGGGTTGAATCTGCTCTCTTTGATCTTGGGCGGGTTGAGTATCGTGTTGTATATTATCAGTGAAATATCCAAACGTAAAAATAAACTCAAGTATCAATTTGAAGTAATGTCTAGAGGGATATTTATTATTAAATTAGTATTTGTTTCATCGATCATAGCTTATATTACATGGATTCTTGCAGGGTATAACGGGTTTTCCTGGACGGTTATCATTACGCTACTGGTTGTTGCTATCTATCACTTTATTACAACAAGGACGGTGCTTGGCAGACATATTTACGCTATGGGAAGCAATCCAGAAGCGGCACATTTAAGCGGAATCAATGTCAAAAAAATAACGTACATCGTTTTCGGTTCCATGGGGATGCTTTCGGCACTCTCCGGCATTTTATTCACTGCCCGTTTGCAATCTGCAACAACAACAGCAGGTACATTGTTCGAACTTGACGCCATTGCGGCCGCGTTTGTCGGTGGAGTATCCGCTGCAGGCGGAGTCGGTAAAGTAACGGGAGCGATTGTAGGTGCACTCGTAATGGCTTCCTTATCCAACGGTATGAACTTGCTCGGAGTCGGCATCTCCTATCAGTATATCATTCGGGGTGGCGTATTGGCCTTAGCGGTAATCTTTGACGTGATGACCCGTAATAAAAGAAGCTAATCTACCATAAAGTTAGGTAATTGTTTTCACTACTCAATGAATGTAGTATAGATCTGGAATTAAAGATTTACTCATCCGATAGTCGAGTTCGTCAGGAAGTGATTCAGATCCGGTCCGCTTCGTACGAACTCGAAGGCTGTCCGAATAAATCTTTAATTCCGTCTATGTAGATTATGTAAAAAGCAACCATTCCCTGTTTAGTGGCAGAAAAAATGGTTGCTTTTTCAGTGGAAATCAAGTGCCGGCTATGATCCGATTGTGATCTCTTTCCTATTTTCCTTTCTGCTTTCCCTTTCTGAAATTAATGGGCTGACATAGGGTTGAAAGGAAATCGCTTTTTCCACATAAATTTGGTGCCACAGGAGAAATATGAGTACCGCCCAAATTTTGCGGCTATGATCAGCTCTCTCTTCTTTGTGTTCATCCAACAGATAAAACAAGTACGATTTATTAATAAGATGTCCAGCTTTAGAATCATAAATTAATTCCTTCGCCCAGCTGTAGAATTCATTTTTCAGCCAGACCCGCGTGGGTACAGGGAATCCCAGCTTTCTTCTCATGTGAATTTCTTCAGGAATTAGATCCTTCATCGCTTCCCTCAGTACAAACTTTGTGGTGCCATTGGCAATTTTATATCTTACCGGAATGGACGAGGCAAATTGGAAAACTTCAGGGTCAATAAAAGGAACCCGCAACTCCAGGGAATTGGCCATTGTCATTTTATCCGCTTTCATCAGGATATTTCCAGGGAGCCAAGTATGAATGTCAATGTACTGCATCTTGGTGGTATCATCATAGGATTGGACTTGATCATAGTATGGTTTGGTAATCTCCATGGGTGAATGTAGTGGGTAAGGAAAATTTGGAGATAATACTGATTGTTTTAACTCCTCGGAGAAGAGAAAGGCATTTCCAAAGAACCTTTCCTCAACCGATTTTGAGCCTCTTATCAGGAAATTTCGTCCTTTTACACCTGCAGGAAGGATTTTGGCCGCTTGACCCAATCCCGATCTTAGCCAACTGGGCAAGGTAGAAAATATTTTGAGAGATTCGGGTTCCCTGTAAATATTATACCCGCCAAAAAATTCATCGGCTCCTTCTCCCGACAATACCACCGTAATATATTTGCTGGCTAATTCGGCAACAAAATATAAGGCAATGGCCGAGGGATCGGCCACGGGATCATCCTGATGCCAAACCAATTGCGGAAGTTTGTCCAGATACTGCTTGGCGTTAATGGTGACTTCATGATGTTGGGTTCCAAGATAATTAGCCGAGCGGCGGGCATAATCCAATTCACTGTAACCTGGAATATCAAAACCAACAGAGAATGTTTTGACGTCTTCGTACTGCCTAAGAAGGGCGACAATGGTTGTGGAGTCAACACCGCTAGATAAAAATGCACCCCTGGGCACATCGCTCATGCGGTGTTTTTCTACGGATTCCGTTAAGATATCCCTCGTTTTTTCCACAAAATAAGAGAAGGGTTTACTTTCATCCGGAGCAAAGCGAACTTCCCAGTAAGGCTTTATTTTTAGAGAACCGTGTTGAATGGCAAAGAAATGACCCGGTGGAATCTTATGGACATTGGAAAACATCGTTTCAGGGTCAGGAGTATATTGAAAGGTAAGATAATGGACCAATGACGTTGGATTAATTTGTTGGTTTACTCCTTCAAGTTCCATGATACTTTTAATTTCAGATGCAAAGGCGTAGGAAGATGAGGTTTCCGCCCAATATAGTGGTTTGATCCCGAAATGATCCCTAGCACCAAACAGGGTATGGGTTCGCTTATCCCAAATCACGAAGGCAAACATTCCTCGCAGTCGAGTTGGCGTCTCTTCACCCAACTCTTCGTACAAGTGAATGATGGTTTCTGAGTCAGAATCTGTATTGAATTGATGACCCTTATCCATCAACCAGGATCTTAACTCTTTGTAATTGTATATTTCACCATTAAAGACCATCCAAATATCTTCGGTTTCATTGGTGAGGGGTTGATGCCCCCCTTCCAGATCAATGATGCTTAATCGTCGAAATCCCAGCCCTACATGGTCGGAAAAATAAAAACCTTCATCATCCGGACCGCGGTGCATGATCATGTCTGTCATTTTCTTTAACAAATCAGGATTGACCGGTTGTTGATTTTTATTAAACAAGGTGACAAATCCGCACATCTTAAAACTCCTTTAGCCGAAGAAACTTTTTTATGAAGTACTTTATAGATGTGGAATTAAAAATTCACACGTCTGCTTGTCGAGTTCAATCGAGAAGTGATTCAAGTTCGCTTCAAGACTAAAGAACGGAGCCCTCAAAAACACCTAGGTATTTCAAGGGTGGAGTCAGTTTGAGGGCTAATTCCCGTTCTTTAGCCTCACCGCTTAAGTACGAACTCGAAGGCTGTCCTTAGTGAATTCTTTAATTCCGTCTATATAGTTTTAGTCCATACAAATAAAATGAACTTTTACTGCATGTCATTTTGATATATGATAGGGAAAAATGATTCACCTTCCTATCATAACAGTATTTTCGTCCCAGTGAAAGGTACAGTTGCTTTAAAAAAGGATGATGAAAAAATACCAGGAGGAGAATATGAGAAAGTCTTGGGATCACTATTTCATGGATATGGCTTATATGGCCTCGACAAGGGCCACTTGCCCGCGAAGGCATGTGGGAGCGATTATGTGTAAAAACAAGATGCTGCTTGGCAGTTCTTATAATGGTGCTCCCATGGGAGTACGGGATTGTTATGAAGATGGCTGTTTGGTTGTTGCATATGAAGAGAACGGCGAGAAAAAAGAACGCTGTATCCGCACGATTCATGCCGAACAGAATCTGTTGTTATTTACTGACCGGGAAGACCGGGAAGGAGCCACGGTCTACGTCACCGACCAACCCTGCTGGACCTGTGCCAATATGCTGGCCAACAGCGGGGTGAAAGAAATTGTTTATCACCGCTCCTATAAGAAGGATGAGGAGAAGGTGAAGAGATTGATGGCACAAAAGGGAATCCATTTTCGGCAACTGGAAAACTATATTCCTCCACAGGAAATCGTTAATACCATTATTGACTAAAAAAATCGAATGATGCAGGAAATGGCAATTTTTTATCGAAATGGAAACACATCTCTGAAATGAGGAGATGTGTTTTTATGTCTAGACGATTGATGTCCAGGCCAATTTTGGCAGGCAGCATCGCTTTTTCCTTGGGCTTATTCCTGTATTCCCGCTTTCCCGTTTCTTTCATGTTACAATTCTTATTGATTGTATTTTTGCTGTTGAATACAGCCTGCGTTATGCTGCTGTCTTCAACTAGACAAACTGATGCTTTGAATCGGGAGATTATAATAGGATATCAGGATAGCCCAAAATGGAACGTTAGCTTCCTAAGAAGAAAAAGCAGGGGATTTCTTTTCTTGTTGTTCTTTTTTCTTCTGGGGAATATGTATATGGGATTTCATCTGAAATGGGTGAATACTCCTCTGGATGAGTGGGTTGTTGATGGAGAGAAGGACGTTTGGTTGGAGGGGAGAGTAGTTTCCTACCCGCAGCGGGACGGAGACAAGATCAGTTTTACTATAAAAACAACCTCTGTACAGTTAAACAACCAATCAGATGGAGGAACATTTGCACAATCTCATAAAGGAGGCCCTGAACAAAATGATGAAATAATTTCTAAACAGGCGAAGAGAATCACATCAATTAAGGTTGATGGAAAAGTGCTGGTCAACCTCTATTTAAAAAGGGAAAGCGAGATACCCATACTTAATCAATGGGAAAAAGGGACATGGTTAAAAATAAGGGGAACCCTAAACCTTCCTTCGGAAGCAAGGAACCCTGGCGCCTTTGATTATCGGCAGTTCCTGAAGGGACAGCATATTGATGTGATCGCCAAAGTGAAAAACATCAGTGACATTGAAATTGTTCGGACATCGAGAAACCCGCTTCGATTTTTGGATCGATGGAAAAATCGATGGATTGCTCAACTGGATACTCTATATTCCGGAAATTCGGTCAGTACTGCTTCGGGTGAAGCAGCCTCAGTCTTAAAAGCGATGATTCTTGGTGAAAGAAAAGCCGTGTCTGCGGAGTTGGAAGAGGATTATCGGAATTTGGGAATTTTGCATTTATTGGCTATTTCCGGGCTCCATGTGGGAATTGTCATGGGTGCAAGTATTGCCATTGGACGCTGGGTAGGGTTAAGTAAAGAGGGTACCTATTGGCTTACTGTCCTGTTGATTCCTGTCTATGTTTTATTTACGGGAGCGGCCCCTTCTGCCATTCGGGCAGGGATGATGGGGATCGTTGGTTACACCGTTCAAAGATTTTCCTATCGACCGGACGGATTAAACAGTTTGGCATTTGCTTTTTTCATGATGCTTCTATGGAATCCGCACTATTTGTGGAATGTGGGCTTTCAGCTTTCTTTTATCATCACCTTGGGAATCATCTGGTGGGTTCCGCCGCTTGCTGAACGAATCAAGTGGGGGAGGGCCTGGTTTAGATATTTGCTTGCAGTCACGTTTGTGACCCAGCTGTTTTCATTCCCCTTCACGATCTATTATTTTTTCAAGGTATCACTTTTCTCATGGTTGATTAACCTGATGATTGTCCCAATATTTTCCCTCCTTGTGATTCCGCTTGGTTTTTTTACTTTATTAGTCAGCCTGATTCATCCGGCCTTAGTGACGTTGGGAACTCTCTTTAATGGATGGTTAATCGGAAAAATAAATGATTTGCTGGCTTGGGCAGACACAAAGGGTCAGGCGGTTCTGTTCATCTGGGGAAGACCTTCTTTGATCTGGCTGACCCTTTATCTGCTATTCGTCATCGGTCTTCTATATTTATTCTGTTATTCATCCGTTTTGAAAAGGAGGAAAATCGTTTTTAGGGGAGCCGCCACCGTAATGATCATGGGATTGAGTCTACTATTCATTTTTGGATATTTCCCAACGGATGGAGAAAGGGTCACCATATTATTTGCCGATGTGGGACAGGGGGATGCTGCGGTTGTTCAGATGCCGGGAGAGGTTGTTTATGTGATCGATGGCGGAGGTGTGATGGCTTTTGGCAAGAAAGAGAGGTGGATGAAGCGGCGGGACCCATTTTCTACAGGGGAAGATGTGATTATTCCTTATCTGGAATACAGAGGGGTCAAGAGGGTCAATGGAGTTTTTCCCTCCCATGGGGATACCGATCACATTCAGGGCCTCCTAGATGTAGTGGAAAAGTATAGAGTGGATCGGGTGTTATATGGGGAGAAGGTGGAGTATGCGTCATTGGAGGAAGCATTATTGAATAAGGCGACTCAAATGAATGTGCCCATTATTCCCCTGAAATCAGGGGATGCGTGGCAGGTGAATAAGAATATCAGGTGGTGGGTGTTAAACCCTTTGGATGATGCATCTGGTTTAAACTCTTCCCGATTATCTGAAAATTCCCAATCGGTTGTTTTACTTCTTGATGCCTATGGAAAGCGGGTTTTGTTCACCGGTGATCTGGAGATGGATGGCGAAGAGTTGTTAATGATGAATGAGAAACTCCCTCCGATAGATGTATTAAAGGTCGGACACCATGGAAGCAAAGGTTCAACCGGCGAGAAATTTCTATCCGTCATTTCCCCGGAAATTGCCGTTATTTCTGTCGGGGAAAAAAATCGGTACGGTCACCCCACTTCAGAGGTTCTGGAACGATTAGACCGCCAGAACGTCAGGGTTTATCGGACCGATGAGCAGGGAGGAATATGGGTTGAGATCACACCAGAGGGATTAACGGTGGAACCTACGATAAGGAAGAGGTATTAATCAAACTAATCTCAATTTTAATCTTAATCCGAATCTTAATTCTTAATCGAGTTTAATATACTCTGCTAGAAGTCTCCCATTTCTTTATCATAAATATAGGCAGTTGGAAAAAAAGCAGGAAGCCTTCCTGCTTGAGACGGTGGGAGCATTCACAAGTTTGCATAGCGAATGAATGCCCGAAGATTAAGTGCATTTTATGCTAGTTTGAAGAAGGAATATGTTGGTTGTTGTCGAAAAAACATATCAGTTTAAGAAAAGATTTCCTATATCCAATCATATATTCTGATTACCCATGGGGTATTTGAGATGACGATTCAGATGAAATGATTTTAATTAAAGAAAGGGGCAGGGAATGACATGATTGACAGACTGATACGTGTTACCATTCTTGTGAAAGACCAAGAGGAAGCTCTTCGTTTCTATACTGAGAAATTAGGGTTTGAAAAACGTGCTGATGTTACTTTTGGTCCAGGTGTTCGCTGGTTGACAGTGGCACCAAAAGGACAACAGGAGTTGGAAATAGTTCTTCAGAAACCTGAACCTTCCATGCACGGTGAAGAAGGAGCAAAAAAATTGTCTGAACGTATTGGACAGGGAACCACATGGGTTCTTGAAACAAATGATTGTAGGAAGACCTTCGAGACCTTACGCTCAAAAGGAGTAAAATTTTTGAGTGAACCCAAGGAGCAGCCATGGGGTGTAGAGGCACTTTTTGAAGATTTGTATGGAAATATATTTGACCTTTTGGAGCCTAGGTAATGAACCTTTAAATAAAAAAATTAATAATTCCTTACAACTAAAATGGCTGTAAATGAGAACCAAAAAATTCCTAAATCATATAACAATTTCTTTAAGCCATTCATAAAAAACACTCCTACGATGAGAAGAATTATAAACATATCCGAAAATTGGCTATTTTAAATATAAGGAAACAGTGAAAGATGCGATTTTTTTATAAAAGGAGAGTAAGATGGAAGCAGACCGATTAATGATGCAGATCGATTTTATCAGGGAAATAGACAAGCTGAAGCATGTCTATAGACAAACACTTCTAATGAATGGCTCAAGGCATGAGAATGATGCCGAGCATTCATGGCATTTAGCTGTGATGGCGATGCTGTTAAAAGAACATGCCGATAAAGAGATCGATGTATTAAAAGTGATGAAAATGGTTTTGATTCACGATCTTGTGGAAATTGATGCTGGGGACACCTTTTGTTATGATGACGAAGCAAAAGTAGACAAAGAGGAAAGGGAGCGTAAAGCGGCTGATCGAATCTTTCATATTCTTCCGGAAGACCAGGCATGGGAGTTAAGAAATCTGTGGGAGGAATTTGAGGGACGTTCAACTCCTGAGGCATGTTTTGCGGCTGCCTTGGACAGGATCCAGCCATTGCTCCATAACTATTATACCAAAGGGCAATCATGGAAAGAGCATGGGGTAACCAGTGACAAGGTCCTTGACAGAAACCGGCCGATTAAAGAATGCTCTCAAACCCTTTGGAATTTGGCACAGGAAATAATCAGACAATCCGTAGAAAAGGGGTACTTGTTGCCATGAAACACAACCCGGATTCCAACTTTGTGGAGTATCACTTCCCAGGATTTGATCCCAAGTATGAAGGGATGGACTGGAGGAGTTTGTAGACAACATAATGGTCGAAGCAAATGGGGGCTAGCCCCCAGCCATTTCTATGGCTTTTGTGACAGCCCCCATTGATCATGCCGATTTATCTTCTTTTTTATGGTGTTCGCAGCCGCATCCGCTACCTTCTTCTTTCATTTTTTTCTCCAATTCAATGGCTTCTGCGATCAGATCAACAATATGGACCGTTTCAACCTGGTCGGAAAGTCCTTCCCGATGAACGCCCAACTTCATTTGTAGCAAGCATCCCGGATTGGCGGTCACGATCACATCAGCCTTTGTTTTGCTGACGTTCTCCATTTTATGATCCAGCAGGCTCATGGACATTTCAGGTTGAATAATATTGTAAATACCTGCTGAACCGCAGCAACGGTCTGCTTCAAACAGTTCTTTGTATTCCAATTGATCCACTTGCCGAAGCAATTTTCTCGGCTGTGAACTTACCTTCATGACATTTCGAAGGTGGCAGGAGTCTTGGTAAGTGACCCGTCTGTTCATGGTTCCCTTTATTTTTAGAGGAGCAATATCAATCAGAATCTCGCTGATATCCTTTACCCGTTCAGCAAACCATTTCGCTTTCTCTCCCAATTCCTCATCCTTCAGGAGATGGTCATATTCCTTTAGCATCGCTCCGCATCCGCCCGCGTTAGAAACGATATAATCGACTCCGGCTTCATAGAAAACCTCTACATTTTTTCTGGCCAGTTCTTTTGCCAGATTCCTTTGTCCGCTATGGGCATGAAGGGCTCCGCAGCAGTTTTGATCGGAAGGAATGATCACTTCGCATCCGGCCTCAGTCAGCAATCTTACGGTATTTTTGTTGGTTTCCGTAAATAATACATCCATAATACAGCCTCTGAAAAGGGCTACAGTGGCAACTTTTTCTCCCTTGGCAGGGATGATGGTCCCCAACTGTTCTACTACACCCTTGCCGGTAGCTTTGGGGAGAATGGCTTCCATATCCCGGACCTGCTTAGGCAGGAAACGGAGCAGTCCCAGTTTTCGTGCAGCCGCTGCCAGGCCAGATCTCTGATAAAAGGCCATCAAGGATCCCAATAGTTGCAGTTTTCTTTGCGAAGGGAAAAGGTAGCGGAAAACCAGGGTGCGGATTTTTTCAATCCACCATGGATATTCCACCTTTTCTTCAAGAACATCCCTTGCCTGCTCCAACAGGTGACCGTATTTTACCCCTGAAGGACAAGCGATTTCACAGGCACGGCATCCCAAACACAGGTTTAATTGATCCCTTAACTTTCCTTCATCCGGGTCCATTAGCCCATCAACAGCTGCTTTCATGAGGGCGATCCTTCCCCTTGGAGATGCTGCCTCGAGCCCTGTCTCCCTGTAGGTGGGACAAGCAGGAATACAAAATCCGCATCTCATACAGTTGGTCAATTCATCATAATCCAATGTCAACTTAAGTTTTTCAGTGAGTTGCGACATCATCCAGCACCACCCGTCGCCTGGTTTCTTTAGCAAAAATCTTACCGGGATTCATCAACCCATGGGGATCGAAGGCTCGTTTAATCCCCTTCATCACTTCTATTCCGGTTTTTCCAATTTTCCATTCCAAATAAGGAGCTTTAGCCAAACCTACCCCATGCTCACCGGTGATGGTTCCGCCCAATCGAATGGCAGCATCAAAAATTTCCTCGAATGCTTTTTCCACTCTTTCAATTTCTTCATGGTCTCTGGCATCTGTCATACAGGTAGGATGAAGGTTTCCATCACCGGCATGACCAAATGTGCAGATTTGGATGCCATATTTCTTCGCAATTTTGTTGATCTGTTCAACCATCGGAGCAATTTGAGCCCTCGGCACCGTAGCATCTTCCAATATGGTCGTTGGACGTAATCTGGCAAGGGCGGAAAGGGCACTTCTTCGTGCGGTCATCAACTGTACTCCTTCTTCCTCCGATTGAGCCAGTTTCACTTCTGCTGCCTTCTCTTCCCTGCAAATTTCGGCAATTCGTTCCATATCTCTGGACACAATCACCTCTGGTCCATCTTGCTCAATAAGCAGAACGGCCGCCATATCCGTTGGAAGTCCAATTTTTGCATAATCTTCCACCACTCGAATGGTGGCATTATCCAAGAATTCAAGGGAGGAAGGAATGATTTTCGCACTAATAATTTTGGAAACGGTTCTTGCCGCTGCATATAAATCATCAAAAAGGGCTAACAACACTCGTTTATGCTCCGGGAGTGGCAGAAGTTTCACCGTAGCTTTTGTCACCATGGCAAGGGTTCCTTCTGACCCTACCAAGAGCTTTGTTAAATCATAACCGGCAACATCTTTTGTCAGCTTTCCTCCGGTTTTCAGTATTTCTCCGGATGGAAGAACCGCTTCCAGGCCAATGATATAATCTTTGGTCGTTCCATATTTTAACCCCCTCAAACCTCCGGCGCATTCGGCAATATTTCCGCCTAATGTGGAAACAACCATGCTCCCCGGATCCGGAGGATAAAAAAGGCCCCTTTTTTCCACTTCTTCATGAAGCTTTTTGGTAATTAATCCTGGCTGGAAGGTAGCGGTCAGATTCTCTTCATCAATTTCTTCCAATTCACTCATCCTGGTCATCACCATGACAAGGCCTCCCTCAACCGGAACTGTGCCTGCGCTTAGATTGCTTCCGGCACCTCGGGCTACAATCGGTATGCGATATTTGGTACACACCTTCATGACAGCGCTTACTTCCTCAACATTTCCTGGGAAAATCACGGCGTCAGGCATAGACTGATACATGGGAGTTGCATCATAGGAATGAGTAATTAATGCCTCTTGGTCATCAAAATAGTATCGGTCCCCTACGATAGAAATTAGTTCTTTTTTTATATTTGTAGACAGCATGAAGATTTCCCTCCATCCCCTAGTTTTCAGGTCATCTGATGACCATGTTCATTTTTATTATAATAAAAATAGTTTAAAATGAGCAAGAATTTTGTGAATGATTCAGTCATCAGATGACTTGATGACATGATCAATTTTGTTTATAATAGATGGTGTGAATTTTATATTTTTAAAGTTCAGATAATTTATGCTTTATTTAAATTTTTTTAAATTAATGAACGCGTGAATTAGGTCCTTATCTTTATTTTGGTGTATAGTTATGGTGATGTATTTAGAAGGCGATTTTTATTGGGGGGATCATAATGGAATTTAAAAAGATAAGGACTAAGAAAATATATGAAGAAGTGGCAGAACAGCTTCAGGAAATGATTAGCAAAGGAATCTTGAAGCCCGGAGACAAGTTGGATTCTGTCCGGGAATTAGCAGAGAAATTTAATGTGGGCCGTTCTGCTGTCCGGGAAGCCTTAAGCGCTCTTAAAGCGATGGGCCTGGTAGAAATGCGACAGGGGGAAGGCACTTTTATAAGCAAGTTTAATTCCTCTGCCATTACCCAGCCGCTCTCATCAGCAGTGTTGATGAACCCGAAAGAAATAAAAGAACTGTTGGAAGTTCGTAAAATTATGGAGGTAGGGATTGCAGGGATTGCTGCATCTAAAAGGGATGAAGAAGATTTGACTCTGATGCGGGAGGCTCTGTTGGAGATGGAGAAGGCCCTTGATGCGGATGATGAGGGATTGGGAGAATTGGCAGATGTGAAGTTCCATATGGCCATTGCCAAATCAACCAAAAATAAGATGCTCATTAAATTGATGAACAATATTTCCGGATTTATGCGGGAAACCATGAAAGAAAGTCGAAGGATTTGGCTTTACGCCGAGGAGGCTACTCACCATCGGCTGTACCTTGAACACAAATCTATTTTTCAGGCCATAGAAGAAAAAAATGCGACATTAGCTCAGCAAAGAATGCTAACCCATTTAGTCAAAGTGGAAGAGGTTGTAGATAAGTTTCAAGGTCAAGATCGCTAAACATCATCGTTAAGGGGGAGATGGGAGAGATGAAGGCTTCGTTGTTTATCACTTGTTTATCAGATATTTTTTATCCTGAAGTAGGGAAGAGTTTAGTCAATGTCTTGGAGAAACTGGGAGTTTCGTTGGATTTTCCTGAGGGACAATCCTGCTGTGGGCAACCCGCCTATAACAGCGGCTATCGGGAAGACGCCGAGAAAGCGGCTAAACATATGATCAGAGTCTTTAAGGACAGTCCCAATGTTGTTACGCCATCCGGTTCCTGTGCAGCAATGGTTAGACATTATTATCCCATGATGTTTGCCAATGACCCGGTATGGTCGGGGAAAGCACAAGAATTAGCAGACAAGACCTTTGAATTCTCGGAATTTATAGTTAAAGTCTTAAAAAAGACGGATTTGGGGGCCGTATATCCCGCAAAAGTGACTTACCACCATTCCTGTCACATGAAAAGGGGAATTCGTGTAGAGGAAGAGCCCGTCCAATTGATCAAAAGTATAAAGGGAATTACGTTTGTTGATCTTCCCTATAAAGAGGACTGCTGTGGTTTTGGCGGAACTTTTTCCGTGAAGATGCCTGAAATCTCCGAGCAAATGGTCGATGAAAAGATTCAGCATGTTTATGAGACAGAGGCAGACATACTTGTCGGCTCTGATCTTGGCTGTATCATGAATATTGGCGGAAGGCTTCGCAGAAAAGGAAAACCGGTGGAGGTTCTGCACACCGCCCAACTCTTGGAGAGGGGGTTAAATCATGGAAAATAAATCTGCATTTAAAGATCGAGTGAAGATTGCGGTTCAGGATGATTATTTGCAGAAATCCGTTCAAAATGCCCAAGAGCGTTTTCGCACCCAGCGGGAAATGGCTATGAATGATCTGGGCAATTTCCAAGAATGGCGCAACCGTGCCCAGGAAATCAGGGCTCATGTGATTGAAAATCTGGATAGCTACCTGGAACAGTTGTCGGAAAATGTAGAAAAAAACGGAGGTTATGTTTACTTTGCTGCAACCAAGGAGGAAGCTGTAGAGTATGTGACCCAATTAGCAAAAAAGAAACAAGCGAAGTCTGTCATCAAATCAAAATCTATGGTATCGGAAGAAATTCATTTAAATCAAGCACTGGAAAAGTTGGATGTTGAAGTTGTTGAATCTGACCTTGGTGAATATATCATTCAATTGGCAAAGGAGACACCTTCCCACATTATTGCACCAGCCATTCATAAAAATAGGAAACAAATCGCCGAGCTATTTTCCCGAGTTGCTGGAGAGACACTGTCTGATGATACTAAGACCCTAACTGCTTTTGCCCGCAGACAGCTTCGGGAAAAATTTTTAAAGGCGGATATTGGGATTTCTGGTTGTAACTTTGCCATTGCAGAATCTGGCTCTGTCGTTCTGGTAACCAATGAGGGGAATGGGAGATTAACCACGACATTACCTAAAACCCATGTAGCCATTATGGGCATGGAAAGATTGGTTCCAACATGGGAGGACCTGGATGTGTTGCTTTCATTATTGCCCAGAAGTGCAACGGGCCAAAGGATTACCAGTTACGTGACTGCGATTACCGGTCCTCGAAAACATGAAGATGGAGATGGACCTGAGGAATTTCATCTAGTAATCGTGGATAATGGCCGTTCCAGCATCCTGGGAACCCGTTATCAACAGGTTTTAAATTGCATTCGATGCGGAGCTTGCCTTAATGTATGTCCCGTTTACCGGCATATCGGAGGACATGCCTATGGCGGAGTATACAGCGGACCTATAGGGGCTGTACTTACTCCTTTATTGGAGGGAATTGAAAAATGGAAGGAGCTGCCGTATGCTTCCAGTCTCTGTGGAGCATGTACCGATGTATGTCCGGTGAAGATTCCGCTCCATGATTATCTTATTTTCTTACGCCAGGATGTAGTGGATGCAAAGTTAACCCCATTTTCCGAAAGAATGGCCTTTAAGGGTTTTGGGTTTGCCGCTGAAAGGAAAGCAATCTATGACTTTAGCGTGGCAATGGCCCATAAAGTTCTAAAACCATTTTCCAATGAAAGTCACATTGAAAAGGGTCCTGGACCTCTTTCCGATTGGACGGATGTGAAAGATTTCCCGTTACCTCCAAAGGATTCATTCCGCAGTTGGTGGAAAGAAGAAAAAGGAGGCGATAAAATTGGCAAGTAAAGAAGCATTTTTAAAAAATATCGCAAGTCATCTGGGCAGGGAAAGAAGAAGCGGAGTGAAGCCGCCAACTTATATCTCTCAACCTTGGGATCATTTTTATAAGGATATGAATCGGGACGAACTGATCGAGATGTTTATTGCCAATGCCACTAAAATCGGGGCCAAAGTGATTGACGCCGAGAATGAAAAAGACTTGAATATCATTTTAGGTCCCTGGATTTCGGAAAATGATCAAGTAATCATTTGGAATGATGAACGATTTGAAGAGTTGAAAGTTTATCAAGCTCTGAATCAGTTGAAGGCCAACTGGAAAAAATGGCAGGATGGACAAGAAAATCACCTTATATTTACGGAAAAGTCTAAAGTTGGAATTGTCTTTGCGGATTTTGGGGTTGCTGAAACGGGAAGTTTGGCTCTGTTTCATGGGAAAGGAAAGGGGAGAAGCGTCAGTTTACTTCCCCTCATTTCCATCGGATTTGTAAAAAAAGATACCATCGTTCCCAGAATCACTCAGGTTTTAAAGGCTATTCATCAGCAAGTTCCATCAGGAGATTTGACATCATGTTTTAATTTCATAACCGGACCCAGCCGAAGTGCCGATATAGAGATGGACCTAAGTATAGGCGTACATGGGCCTGGAGAACTTGTCGTTTTATTGATATAAAAATTTTTGATAAAAATGAACTTCCTCTACAAAAATAGGTTAACCTAGTCAGAGAAGGTTAGCCTTATTTTTCTTATTTTGGGCGAAAGACAAATTAAAAATTCTATCATGATCATCCTGAATTGTGTTACTATCGGTATGTAAATCATTTGTATGTGAAAAATCTAACTGATGGAGGCGCAAAACAAATGTCATTATTTCCAAAAAAGGATATGTTTTTTGACACACTAAAAAATATGTCTCATCATATAACCAAAACTGCAACAATGTTTCGAGAAGGTTTAAACAACCTTGACGAACCTGAGCAGTATGCAGACAAAATTAAGGAAATGGAAACGATTGGTGATGAGTATATACATACCATTATTCAAGGGTTAAACAAAACCTTTGCTACACCTCTTGAACGGGACGATATATTAACATTGGCTACAACCATGGATGATATCATCGATGGATTGGAAGCATGCAGTTCTCGTATATTTTTATATAACATAAAAAAAGCTGACCAATATATGAAGCTCTTTGCTGAAAATATTGAGAAATCTACCTATGAATTATCAAAGGCAATTGAACTTTTAACGAAGAAAAAACTGCTGCCGATGAGGGAAAATACGGTGAGAATCAATGAATATGAAAATGAAGGGGATGAAATTTTACGGGACAGCTTAAAAACATTATTTACCAATGTTTCAGACCCCATTGAAATTATAAAAAAGAAGGAAATTTATGAGATTCTCGAGGATGTTTCTGACAAGTGTGAAGATGTTGCAGATGTTCTTGAAAGTATTATTATGAGTAATTCATAGGAGATATTTATATGACACCGGAATTAATGATCATCATATTTGTGGTTATTTTGGCTCTTGCTTTTGACTTTATAAACGGGTTTCACGATACCGCCAACGCAATTGCAACATCCATATCTACCAGAGCACTAACACCTCGATCGGCAATTGTCTTAGCCTCTTCTATGAATTTTCTCGGTGCCCTTGCATTCACAGGGGTAGCCAAGACCATTGGCGGAAAGATCGCAAACCCTTTTGAATTGGATAACGGAATGGTTATCGTGATGGCAGCCCTGATTGCGGCAATTGCATGGAATTTAATTACTTGGTATTACGGAATTCCAAGCAGCTCATCCCACGCTCTTATCGGTTCATTAACAGGTGCTGTTATTGCTGCTGCTGGAATGGGAGCCATTAATGGCTCTGGTTTTACCTCTATTATTCAAGCGTTAATTGTTTCTCCAATAGCTGCTTTTATTATAGGATTTATCATCATGACCCTTCTTAAATGGATATTTGGCAGAGTTAGCTCCCATAAGGTAAATCGAGGATTTCGCAGCCTCCAGGTATTAACTGCAGCTTTTCAGGCCTTTAGTCATGGAACCAATGATGCTCAAAAGGCAATGGGAATTATCACTTTTGCCCTTGTTGCTGGCGGATTTCAAGATAATTTGGAGGTGGCTTTATGGGTTAAGGTATCTGCCGCCCTTGCCATGGCATTAGGAACTTCTGTCGGAGGATGGAAAATAATAAAAACTGTGGGCACCAAAATTATAAAAATGCAACCCATTAATGGTTTTTCTGCAGATTTGGGTTCCGCTGTAACGATACTAACTGCTACTCTTCTTAAACAACCAGTCAGTACAACCCATGTCATCACTTCTTCCATTATGGGGGTAGGAGCTGCAAAAAAATTCTCCGCGGTTAAATGGGGAATGGCGGGAAGAATTGTATCAGCATGGATCATAACCCTGCCCATCACGGCATTATTAGCATATCTTTCCTATCTATTGATTTCCCTGTTTTTATTTTAGTAGCACTTAACTATCGGGCAAAGAAGTGCAACCTTAAGAACTTCTATTTCGTCTTAAGGTGTAGGAGAGGAGGAGTATTCGGGGTGGTTGACATCAAACTCGTCAGATCAGCCCAGAAAGGGAATCGGGATGATTTAATCCAATTGCTTCGTGAAGTGGAGACCACGGTATATCGGACAGCTTACTATCTTTTGGGGAATGAACAGGATGCCCTGGATGCAGCACAAGAATCATTAATACGAATCTATACTAAAATCCCGTTGTATCGCGAAGAAGCCAAATTTGAAACATGGGTACAGCGGATTGTGACCAATATTTGCATTGACAGGTTTAGAAGGAATAAAAATATGGAAATGCTACCTATTGAGAATCAGGAGCATAAGCTTGCAGGAAAGGACAACGTAGAGGATGAAATGGAATTATTGGGGATGGCAGAGGATTTGAAGGAAGCGATTAACCAATTGCCCGATCATCATCGGACAGTTGTCGTGTTAAGGTATATACAAGACTTCTCTTATCACGAAATTTCGGAAACCCTTAATATTCCTCTTAATACGGTAAAATCTTATTTGTTTCGGGGAAGACAGCAGTTACAGGAACTACTTAGAGATTATCAGAAAGGTGGTGTTCAGGGATGACATGTGATGAGGTGATGGAATTGATTCAAAGGGATTTGGATCGTGATCTGTATGATGAGGAAAAAATATTATTATCATCTCATTTGGCTACTTGCCCGGATTGTTCCAAGATTTACGATCGCATGAAAGGTTTATCGGATCGTTTGGAGCAGCTTCCAAGGGTAACCCCTGCCTATAGTCTGGTAGACAAAATTCTCCCTGAACTGGAACATTCGGAAAGCCCGTCGGTTAAACCCAATAGAAAGCGATTTTTATGGGCTGGAGCAGCCATTGCGGCAGGGATCTTGTTTGCCATACCCTTCCTGAACAATCCTCAAATCAATAACTTTGAAATGTCCAAAGCAGACATGTCCCAAGGAAATGACCAGAGAGATGAAGAGAAAGTGGAACAAGTTCCAGCTGAAGCTCCCCAGATCGCAGCAAAAATGGCACCAAACCACGAAGGAGCCCCGGATTTGTCTATGGAATCTGTTCCTAACAATTACAGTTTGGCCGCACCCCAGATTTTTTCTTCTCCTAATGGAGAATATCGGGCATTTATATCTAATGAAGGTCAGATGCAACTGGTGATTGAAACCAATAAAGGAGAGATCGTATTTCTCGGCCATTCCTGGGATCCGACGTTTAATGTAAATATCAAGTGGCTGGACAGCTTTTCTTTGCAGTACCGAATTGGGGAAGACGAAATCTGGCAAGTAAATCTGAAAAATTTAACGGAACGGCAAATACAAAACTAGAGGTTATTGCAAACCATGGACAATTTTCCGTGGTTTTTATTGATCTGATATAATGGGTTCTGAGGTGGTATCCTTTGTACCGAGAAATAGCCAAGGAAATTAAGAAGGGGATCTATAAGCCTCTTTATGTTTTTTTTGGAACCGAAACTTTTCTGATGAAAGAATTAACCCAATATATGAAGGAAAGAATGCTGGACCCGTCAATTCTTGATTTTAACTTTCAGCAATATGATTTGCGTGAAACCCCCTTTTCTTTCGTATTGGAGGATGCTCAAACGCCTCCATTTTTTGGGGATAGGAAACTGTTGGTGGCTAATGGAGCTTATTTTTTGACAGGAAATAAGGAGTTTCACATGTCAGATGAGGAGTCTGAAAAAATGATGGATTTTATTGCTGATCCCCCGCCTTTTACTTCCTTGATACTACAAGTGGAAACGAACAAGCTGGATGAAAGGAAAAAAATCGTAAAGAGATTAAAAAAAGATAACCTGCTCATATTGTTTGAACCTTTAAAAGATCAAGAACTTATTCGTTGGATTTATAAGAAAGCTCAGGAATTGTGTGTAAAGATAGACGAACCGGCTGTGGAGGAACTGATTCTTCGTTTGGGGAACTCATTGAACTTCATTTATAATGAGTTAAAAAAGATGGCCACATATGTTGAAAAAGAGGGAATCATAACGAAAGATGTGGTTTCATTAATGGTATCAAGAACCATGGAACATGACGTGTTTGCACTGATTGACCGGATTTCACAAGTGAAGCTGGAGGAGGCCTTGTCCATTTTTTATGACCTGTTAAAGCATAATGAAGAACCGATTAAAATGATTGCACTGTTGGCAAGACAATTCCGCATCATCCTTCAGGTAAAGCTACTGCAGGAGAAGGGGTACTCACAAAATCAAATGGCTTCGCTCATAAAAGTCCATCCATATGCCATCAAACTGGCCGGTAATTTTGGTCGAAAGTTTACTTCTTCTGCATTAGAGGAAATATTAAACGATTTGGCAGAGTTGGACTATAAAATGAAATCTGGACAAATGGATAAGATATTGGGATTGGAATTGTTTATTTTAAGCTTAAAGTCCCCGCAAAAATAAAAACGACCCTCTATGGGTCATTTTTTCTTAGGCAGTTTCCTTAGCAATCGCGTTTACCTTTTTGGATAATTGAGATTTCTTTCTGGAAGCGGCATTTTTATGGATAAGCCCTTTTGTAACCGCCTTGTCCAGCTTTTTAATCGCATATTTCAAAGCTTCAGTAGCTTCCTCAATATTATTCTTTTCAACAGCTACTTCAACTTTTTTGATAGCGGTGCGCAAAGCGGATTTCTGAGCAACGCGATGGGCACGACGTTTTTCACTTTGCTTTACACGTTTGATGGCTGATTTTATATTTGGCAAACCAAATTACACCTCCTGCTTGGTTTTTCTTCTTGTGTCTGGTCAAATTCGACTGTTTGTTCATATACAACAAAAGAAATTGTACCATGGGTTAAATAAAAAAGCAATAAAATGGTTGAAATGAATAAGAACTATTTTTTTCAGGTTAACCTATAAAAGTGGAACTAAACTTATCAAGTTTTTCAGTCCCTCCGTTAAGTACGATCTCAAAGGCTGTCCTTTGTAAATTCTTTAGTTTCGTCCATATAATAACCATATTGTAAGGAAATCATATCTCGTAAATAGGAGGAAAAATGAATGTCTGATTCTCTTGATCTTCGCCCTTTTTCGATACATACCGACCTTGCATTGGAAGCCCATGAATTGGCTAACGCTGAAGGCACGGGGATTCCGGGAGTAAGGATGGAAACCGAGGAACTGGATGAAATAACAATATCCAAGGTATTTGTTGAAAATGTGGAGGGAGCGAAAGCAATTGGAAAATTCCCGGGCAAGTATATTACCTTGGAAGTTCCAGGTTTAAGGAAAAAGGATTCTGTCCTGCAGGATAAGGTAGCCAAAACATTTGCCAAACATTTTCAGCAATTTCTTCAGGAATTGAGAATTGAAAAGACCGCATCTGTACTGGTTGTTGGGTTAGGAAACTGGAACGTGACTCCTGATGCCCTCGGGCCCATGGTTGTAGAAAATCTGGTGATTACCCGGCATCTATTCTCATTAATGCCTGAGAAAGTGGACGATGGTTACCGTTCAGTCAGCGCCATATCTCCAGGAGTAATGGGCATCACAGGGATTGAAACCAGCGAAATTGTCCATGGCGTGATTGAAAAAATAAAGCCTGATTTTGTTATTGCCATTGATGCTTTAGCTGCCCGCTCGCTGGACCGAGTGAATACAACGATTCAGATTGCCGACACGGGGATTCATCCAGGTTCCGGGATTGGGAATAAAAGAAAAGCATTGAATAAGGAAACCCTGGGCATTCCCGTTATTGCTATTGGAGTACCCACGGTAGTTGAAGCCGCTACCATTGCCTATGATACCATTGACTTTTTGCTGGCCCATTTTAGCCATCAATTGGATGAAGAGGGGAGAAAGAATAAATTAATCCCCGAAACCCTTGCTTATATGCCAGATAAAAAAAAGATTAAAAATTACAGAGAGTCCGGAAAGGTTCATCCCCAGGCCCAGCAGGTATTTGGAATGATCGGGACGTTAACCCCTGAAGATAAAAAATATTTGATAAAAGAAGTGCTGAGTCCCCTGGGCCAGAATTTAATCGTTACTCCCAAAGAAGTGGATGACTTCATTGAAGATATTGCAAATGTGGTGGCTAATGGATTAAATGCCGCTTTTCATGATGCCGTTGATATGGACAATGTTTCCGCTTATACCCATTAAATCTGGTTCTAATGGTTCTCTCTTCTGCATAGGCTTAAATAGACAAGCCAGTGGAAGGTGGAACAGGTATGGAAATCACACTTACACAGTTTCAGCGGATTTTTGTCACTCTTATTGTAGCCATTCTTCTCGTGATACTTCTCCTTGGAACGTATATGTTAAAGGGGAATTCTCCGGCAGGCGGAGTCTATTTGACAAAGATGGCCAATTTTTTTTCAAAAGATGCCTATCTTTCTCTATTGGCAGAAGAAATTCCCTATTTTTCTGAACTGGACAAGTTTAAAAACCGTGATCCCAGTCCCGTGCGATTATCCAGTTTTTTATTTCAATTGGCAACCAGCATCAATCCTGAAGACCCAAGAAGTTTAATGGGTCGGGAAATCCCAAGGTTTGCCTTGTACAGCGGACAAATTCTTGTTGCCGGTGTGGGTGTGGATTATACCGACTTGCCGATGGAATCCCCTCCTCCACCGGAAGCATTGGCTGCTGATTCAGGTGACATTCCCCCTGTCAGTGCCCAAGAGGAAACTAAGGTACAATCAGCATCCGTGCGTAACCCCAATGGAAAAAAAGTGGTTTTTATTTACCAAACCCATAATCGGGAATCCTGGACGAAATATGTTTCAAGCGGCTCATCTCCTTTTGATCCCAAAATAAATGTTACCCTTTTGGGAAAAAGGCTAAGTCAAGAATTGAATAAGAAAGGAATAGGAACCATTGTTTCTACAAAAGATTTTGCTAAAGAAGCAGAGGCTTATTCCCTGTCTTATGCCGTATCATTAAAGACGGTGAAGGAGGTGTTATCACAAAATAGAGATATCACCTATGTTTTTGATATCCATCGGGATGATGCTGATCGTGACAGAACAACGACAACTATTGACGGAAATAAGTATGCCAGATTATTTTTTGTTCTGGGTAAGGGGAATAAAAATTGGCAGGCAAACTATCAATTCGCCAAGGAACTTCATGACCGCCTGGAAGAAAAATATCCCAGTATTTCAAAAGGGATTGTTGCTTTTGAAAAAAGTGATTATCGAAATGGTGAATACAATCAGTCTGTTTCTCCCAATGCGATTACCGTTGAGATTGGCGGGGTAGGAAATACTTTGGAAGAGTCATATCGAACTGTAGAGGCTCTGGCCGATGTGGTCGCTGAAATGTATTGGGATGCTTCACCGGTTTCGGGCCAAGAAGAGGGAGTGAGATAGCTCATGAAAAAATTTTTGATCCAACTGCTATTATTAGTCGTATTTCTACTTAGCGGCGTGATCTTAGGGATAAAAACATCTGAAGTGGGAATCTCACGAATTCAGCCACTGGAAAAAAACATTCCAGCCCCTTTCTTTCATATTACTAAAGTGGATGGTGAGAAGGTAGAGGTTGCTCCAAATAAGGAAAATCAGAAAGAATCCGACAATCCCCTTTTAACGATTGAAGGAAAAACGTCCTTCGAAAATGAAATAGGCTATACATTAACCAAGGCCACCAGAAAAGGATTGGAATGGATTTCATCCCTTATTCCATTTTAAGACGATTGCTAGCGAAACATATAAAAACGGTCCGCTGAAAAAGGTGGACTTTTGTTTTTTTAAGCCAATTGATATAATAAGTGCTAGTGCTTACATGTCGTTCGGAGGGAACCTTGATGGATAAAAAAGAAAGACAAAAACAAATACGAAACTTTTCAATTATTGCTCATATTGACCACGGAAAGTCAACATTGGCAGACCGTATTTTAGAATATACCGGCGCTTTGTCAGACAGGGAAAAGGAAGATCAATTCCTGGATCAAATGGATTTGGAAAGGGAGCGGGGGATTACGATTAAACTGAATTCAGTCCGTCTCCTGTATAAAGCAAAGAATGGTCAGGAATATATTTTGCACTTGATTGACACCCCGGGGCATGTTGATTTCACCTATGAAGTTTCCCGCAGCTTGGCAGCCTGTGAAGGAGCGTTGCTGGTGGTAGACGCTGCCCAGGGAATTGAAGCTCAAACCCTTGCCAATGTCTACTTAGCCTTGGAAAATGATCTGGAGATTCTTCCTGTGATTAATAAAATTGACTTGCCGAGCGCAGACCCTGATCGGGTCAAAAAAGAAGTTGAAGACGTCATTGGGTTGGATGCCAGTGAAGCAGTGTTGGCGTCAGCTAAAGAAGGCATTGGTATTGAGGAGATTCTGGAACAGATCGTTGAAAAGGTGCCTGCACCATCGGGGGACCCGGATGCTCCCTTAAAAGCTTTGATTTTTGACTCTTTGTATGATCCGTATCGAGGGGTCATAGCTTATGTTCGTGTTGTAGATGGAACCATTAGGCCTGGAATGAAAATCAAGATGATGGCCACAGGTAAAACCTTTGAAGTAACAGAGGTTGGTACCTTTGCCCCATTCCCCGTCAAGCTGGAAGAGCTTAGTGTGGGGGATGTAGGTTTTTTGGCTGCCAGTATCAAAACAGTAAAAGATACCCGGGTTGGCGACACCATTACCGATGCTTCCAATCCTGCATCTGAACCTTTGCCGGGGTATCGAAAAATTAATCCCATGGTTTTTTGCGGAATGTACCCCGTGGATACCAGTGATTATAATGACCTGAGAGAAGCCCTAGAAAAGCTTCAATTAAACGATGCAGCTCTTCAATTTGAGCCTGAAACTTCCAGCGCATTGGGATTTGGTTTTCGCTGCGGCTTCTTAGGTCTTCTTCATATGGAAATTATTCAGGAGAGAATTGAACGGGAGTTTAATATTACGCTGATTACTACCGCACCCAGCGTAATCTATAAGGTAACCAAAACAGATGGTGAAGTAATTACCATTGAAAACCCATCGGCTTTACCAGAACAGCAAAAAATAGAGTACATTGAAGAACCTTATGTAAAGGCAACCATTCTCGTTCCAAAGGACTTTGTGGGTGCTGTCATGGAAATCTGTCAAAACAAACGGGGAGAATTTATTGATATGCAATATTTGGATCCCACCAGGGTACAGATGGTGTATCACATGCCCCTGTCAGAAATTGTTTATGATTTCTTTGACCAATTGAAATCAAGCACCAAGGGATATGCATCCTTTGATTATGAACTGATCGGGTATAAAAAATCTTCACTGGTTAAGATGGATATCCTGTTGAACGGGGAACCAGTTGATGCCCTGTCCTTCATTGTTCATCGGGACAAGGCTTATCACCGGGGCCGCTTACTGGTGGAGAAGTTGAAAGACTTAATTCCCCGGCAGATGTTTGAAGTTCCTGTTCAGGCGGCTATTGGAAATAAAATCATTGCCAGAGAAACGATCAGGGCGATGAGAAAGAATGTATTGGCCAAGTGCTACGGCGGGGATATCACACGGAAAAGAAAGCTATTGGAAAAGCAAAAAGAAGGAAAGAAAAGAATGAAGGCTGTGGGAAATGTTGAAGTCCCGCAGGAAGCATTTATGGCCGTGTTGAAGATGGATGAGGGCAAAAAGTAAATTCTTTAATTCCGTCCATATCGATGTCCCTGATTGGTTGTCAGGGATATCATTTTTCACAGAAAGAGGGGGAGTGTATGGTCCATTCTGTCTATATTCATATTCCCTTTTGCACGAACAAATGCTTTTACTGTGATTTTAATTCCTATGTAACCAGGGATGAGAAACTGGTATGGGATTATTTGTACGCCTTGAGAAAAGAAATGAACATCACCGTGAATCAGTCCCCCCCTTCCGAGATCAAAACCATTTTTGTCGGCGGAGGCACCCCTTCGATTTTAAATCCGGAACAAATGGAGTTCTTTTTGCTATCTGTCCAGGAGTTCTTTCCCCGTGTACAATCGGCTGAATATACCATAGAGGCGAATCCAGGAACTTTGACAAAAGAGAAGCTGACAGTGATGAAAAAAGGAGGGGTCAACCGTCTTAGCCTGGGTGTTCAATCTTTTCAAAATGTCCTGCTTAAAGAATTGGGCCGAATTCATGACCGGGATCAGGTATTTGAATCCATTCGGCTGGCCCGACAACTGGGCTTTGAAAATTTATCCATAGATCTGATGTTTGGATTACCCAATCAGACAATGTCCCAGTGGATAGAAACATTGGAAATTGCTTTCTCATTAAATTTAGCCCACTATTCGGCCTACAGTTTAAAGGTAGAGCCAAATACCCGCTACCATGTGCTGTATGAACGGGGAGAACTTCCCCTACCTCCAGAGGATGAGGAAGTCAATATGTATATCACCCTTATAGAAAGAATGAACCATTGTGGATATCATCAATATGAAATCAGCAATTTTGCAAAACCGGGGTTTGAATGCAAGCATAACCTCACATACTGGCAAAATGAAGAATATTATGGCATTGGTGCGGGCGCCCATGGTTATATGAATGGACAAAGACATGTGAATGTCGGTCCGGTTTCTGAATATATCCATCAAGTGAACAGGGATGTGCTTCCCAGGATTGAAACCTTTTCAGTCTCTAAACGGGAAGCGATGGAAGAGACCATGTTTATGGGACTTCGAATGTTAAAAGGGGTTTCATCTGAAGATTTCAGGAAGAAGCATGATATTGAAATGGAAAAAGTTTTTGACCGTCAGATAAAAAAACTAATAACTGAAGGGTTATTGGAGAAAAATGAAGAAAGGGTTTGGTTAACAAAAAAAGGTGTGCTGTTTGGCAATGAAGTCTTTGCACATTTCATAGAGAAAAGTTGACAAATAAAGGCTTCTTTTGGTATTTTTGAGTTAGAAGGTTTAGCACTCAGCATTATCGAGTGCTAATAATGGTGGTGATATCATGTTAACTGAACGACAGATGCGCATATTACAAGCCATTATAAACAACTATATTCATTCGGCGGAACCAGTTGGTTCAAGAACTCTCTTCAAACAAGGAGATATAGGTTACAGTTCTGCGACCATTCGAAATGAAATGGCAGATTTGGAGGAATTGGGATTCTTGGAGCAACCCCATATCTCTTCCGGAAGAATTCCGTCGGAGAAGGGATATCGTTTTTATGTTGACCATCTCATAGAGCCTCATCTTTTGACTAGAGAAGATTTGATCAATATTAAAAAGACGTTTGCTGAGAAGTACATGAAGTTTGAAGAGCTGATTCAGCAAACCACCAATGTACTTTCCCAATTGACCAATTATACTGCTATTCTTCTTGGTACGGAAGTTTTTGAAACAAAATTGAAGCATCTCCAATTCGTTCCCTTATCGGCAAAAAGAGCGGTGGCCATTATGGTAACCGATAACGGTCGGGTAGAGCATAAAGTAGTTACCATTCCGGATGGGATTTCCGTCTATGATATGGAGAAAGTTGTAAATATCTTAAATCATAAACTTGCGGAGGTTCCGATTTTTCAGTTAAAGCAGCGTTTGTATTCGGAAGTGTCAGAGGAACTGAGAAAACATGTGCAAAAGACGGAAAAAGTACTGCTATTATTGGAGCAAACGTTAACTTCTAGCCATGAAGATAAAGTATATATTGGCGGGACAACAAACATCTTGTCTCAGCCTGAATTTAGAGATGTGGATAAGGTGAAATCCATATTGGAGCTTTTGCAAAAAAATCAGTTGGTCAGCCAATTGCTTCCTCCTCCCACTGAAGAGGAGGGGATTCAAATTCGAATTGGACATGAAAATGGGATCGAGGAAGTTAATCACTGTACCTTAATCTCAGCATCCTATTATGTGGATGGTCAACCTATGGGAACTATTGGCATTTTGGGACCAACCCGCATGGAATACAGCAAGGTGATTGCGATTCTTGAGCACATCTCAAAGGATTTATCCATTGTGCTGAAGAAATGGCAAGGAGAATAGTCTTCATGTGATGCAGCAAGATTTGAGGATGATTTCCTCCCTTTGACTCTTGCTGCTTCCCTTGTGTAACCAAAGATTATGGAGGTGAAACCATGACTGATCAGGAGAAAAGTCAGATAAAAAAGCAAAATGAGAATCAAGGAGTAGCAACCGAAAAAAGGAAAACAGAAGAAGAAAAAATAACAGAAGAAAAAGAAATAGCAGATGAAAATGAAGACAGGAATCAGATTGAAGAAGAAATGGAAATCGAGAACACGGCTTCTGAGTCCGATAAAGAGAATCAAGAAATTCTGGAACTAAAAGCTAAAGTGGAAGAAAATTATCAGCGTTTTTTAAGGGTTCAGGCCGATTTTGATAATTTTCGCAGAAGGTACCGCCTAGAGAAAGAAGACCTGTTGAAATATGGTTCTATTCGTTTTCTTGAACAATTTCTGCCGGTTATGGATAATTTTGAAAGGGCCGTTGATGCCAGCAAGGAAACCAATAATATTGAATCGATGATTCAAGGGCTTGAAATGGTCTACCGTCAGTTAAATCAAGTCTTGGAGCAAGAAGGTGTAACGGTGATTAATGAGGTGGGTGTCCCATTTGATCCATCGATTCATCAAGCCGTGATGCAGGTGGAGTCAGCGGATTATCCATCCGGTTCAGTGGTTGCAGTCTTGCAAAAAGGCTATAAATTAAAAGATAAAATAATCAGACCAGCGATGGTTCAGGTAAATTCATAGGAGGGTATAATCGATGAGCAAAGTAATTGGTATTGATCTGGGAACAACCAACTCTTGTGTGGCTGTGATGGAAGGAGGAGAACCTGTTGTCATTCCCAATGCGGAAGGAAACAGAACCACTCCCTCTGTGGTTGCCTTTAAAGACGGAGAAATTATTGTTGGTGAAGCAGCCAAAAGACAAGCGATCACCAATCCGGATAAAACTATTATTTCGATCAAGAGACATATGGGAACCAACTATAAAAAAGAAATTGATGGTAAAGAATATACTCCCCAGCAAATCTCTGCCATGATCTTGCAAAAATTAAAATCGGATGCGGAGGCTTATTTAGGGGAGAAGATTACAAAGGCCGTGATTACTGTCCCGGCATATTTTAATGACAGCCAGCGTCAGGCAACAAAAGATGCCGGAAAAATTGCAGGTTTGGAGGTTCTGCGAATTGTTAATGAACCAACCGCTGCTTCTTTGGCATACGGATTGGAAAAGGAAGAGGATCAAACGATTCTCGTTTATGATTTAGGTGGAGGAACCTTTGACGTTTCTATTCTTGAATTGGGGGATGGTTTTTTTGAAGTAAAGGCCACCAGCGGAGATAATCATTTGGGTGGGGATGATTTTGACCAGGTAATCATTGATTATTTGGTGGAGCAGTTTAAAAAGGAAAACGGAATTGATTTGAGCAAAGACAGAATGGCTCTCCAGCGTCTGAAGGATGCCGCTGAAAAGGCAAAGAAAGATTTATCCGGTGTCATGACGACCACCATTTCCTTGCCCTTTATTACCGCTGATGCCACCGGGCCTAAACACTTGGAAGTAACATTAACCCGGGCAAAATTTGAAGAATTAAGTGCTCAACTGGTAGAAAGAACAATGGGTCCGACCCGTCAAGCGTTAAAAGATGCTGGACTCACTCCTGCTGACATTGACAAGGTCGTGCTGGTAGGTGGTTCCACCAGGATTCCTGCCGTTCAGGAAGCCATTCGCAAATTATTGGGGAAAGAGCCCCATAAAGGCGTTAATCCTGATGAAGTGGTTGCCCTTGGCGCAGCTGTTCAAGCCGGCGTATTAACCGGGGAAGTAAAGGATGTGGTATTGCTTGACGTTACTCCATTATCCTTGGGTATCGAAACATTGGGCGGGGTATTTACCAAGTTAATTGATAGAAATACTACAATCCCCACAAGTAAATCACAAATCTTTTCCACTGCGGCTGACAACCAAACCTCAGTTGAGATCCATGTTCTTCAAGGGGAGCGGCCCATGGCAGCCGATAATAAGACTTTAGGTCGTTTTACATTAACGGATATTCCACCGGCTCCAAGGGGTGTTCCTCAGATTGAAGTTTCATTTGATATTGATGCCAACGGCATTGTAAATGTATCAGCAAAGGACTTGGGCACTGGAAAAGAGCAAAAGATTACCATTACCTCTTCTAGTGGTTTAAGTGATGAGGAGATTGACAGAATGGTGAAAGAGGCTGAACAGAATGCTGAGGCCGATAAAAAACGGAAAGAAGAAGTAGAGGTTCGCAACGAATCTGAAAATCTGATTTACACGACAGAAAAAACCCTGAAAGAACTGGGAGATAAGGTAGATAAATCAGAAGTAGAAAAGGCGGAACAAGCCAAAGACAAATTGAAAAAAGCTCTCGAAGGAAAAGATATAGAAGCTATTAAGTCAGCCAAAGAAGAATTGACGCAAGTCGTTCAACAGCTGTCGGTGAAACTGTATGAACAAGTCCAACAGCAGGCAAACCAAGCTGGAGCAGATGCCGGTTCCCAAGGAAAAGAGCAGAAAGATCATGTTGTAGATGCCGATTACGAAGTAGTGGAAGAGGACAAGAAATAGAAAAGACAAGAGATGATATTTTGAGGCCAGAAGTCAAAGTCCATTGTTGGCTTTGACTTCTTTTCATACATTTCTTGCTGTAGGAGTGATTTATTTTGGCAAAACGAGACTATTATGAGGTACTGGGTGTAGGTAAAGATGCCTCAGCAGATGAGATAAAGAAAGCCTATCGAAAACTGGCCAGACAGTATCACCCCGATGTGAATAAGGCTCCCGATGCTGAAGAAAAGTTTAAAGAGATCAAGGAAGCCTATGACGTATTAAGTGATGCGGGGAAGAGAGCCAATTATGACCGATTTGGCCATGCGGATCCCTCCCAGGGCTTTGGTGGATTTGGCCAAGGAGGGTTTGGTCAGGATTTTGGCGGATTTGGTGATATCTTCGATATGTTTTTTGGTGGAGGAACCCGTAGAAATCCCAATGCACCAAGACAGGGGGCTGATCTTCAGTATTCGATCACCATTTCATTTAAAGAGGCGGTTTTTGGAAAGGAAACAGACGTAGAACTTCCCAAGGAGGAAGAATGTGATCATTGTTTCGGGACTGGTGCTAGAAAGGGGACAAAACCGGAAACTTGCTCGGTATGCCGCGGTACGGGAGAGCAGGAAACCGTTCAGAACACTCCATTTGGACGCATTGTAAACCGCAGGGTATGTGGGGCATGTCAAGGGCAAGGTAAAATTATTAGGGAAAAATGTTCCAAATGCCGTGGAACCGGGAAGGTTCGAAACCGGCGTACCATTCATGTGAAGATTCCTGCAGGCGTGGATGACGGAGCAAGATTGCGGGTTTCTGGAGAAGGTGAACCGGGCATTAACGGAGGCCCTCCCGGTGATTTATACATCTTAATTCGCGTAAAACCCCATGAATTTTTTGAAAGAGACGGGGATGATATATACTGTGAAGTTCCCATCACTTTTGTTCAGGCAGCCTTAGGGGATGAAATTGAAGTACCTACCCTTGATGGAAAAGTGAAACTAAAAGTTCCTGCCGGAACTCAAACCGGAACTTATTTCAGGTTAAAGGGCAAGGGTGTTCCACATTTAAGGGGATATGGGCAGGGAGATCAACACGTAAAAGTTGTCATTGTTACACCTACCAAGCTGACAGAAAAACAGAAGGAATTATTGCGGGAATTTGCAGGAATAAGCGGTGATCATTATCAGGAAGAAGAAAGTTCCTTTTTTGAAAAGATGAAAAAGGCATTTCGCGGGGAATAATCGGACAACAATCCCCTTGGTGAGGAGTTGGTAATAGATGAAATGGACAGAAATTAGCATTCATACGACCCAGGAAGCCATTGAACCTGTGGCGAATATTCTCCATGAGGCCGGAGCCAGTGGAGTCGTGATCGAAGACCCTGAACTACTTCAAAGAGAGTGGGAGGATAAATTTGGGGAAATATACCAACTATCACCGGAGGACTTTCCTGAAGAGGGCGTGATTGTCAAAGGATACCTTCCCGTTACCAGTTTTTTGGCGGAAACAATTGAGGAAATTAAAGACCGGTTAAATCAGTTGCTTCTCTATGATATTGATTTGGGTTTAGGAACGGTCACCCTGTCGGAAGTTCATGAGCATGAGTGGGCAACGGCATGGAAAAAATATTATAAGCCGGTTCAAGTAAGCAATAAAATTACCATTACACCCACTTGGGAAGAATATCAGCCTCTCTCCAGCGATGAAATTGTTATTGAACTGGATCCTGGAATGGCTTTTGGTACCGGAACCCATCCCACTACCGTTCTGTGTATCCGAGGGATGGAAAAGGTGATACGTGGAAATGAGTCCATGATTGATGTAGGATGCGGTACTGGTGTTCTAAGCATTGCGGCAGCAAAGCTAGGGGTTTCCTCCGTGCTTGCATTAGATTTGGATGAAGTGGCTGTGGAAAGTGCAAAAATAAATGTAAAATTAAATCAGGTACAGCACATTGTGAAGGTAAAACAAAACAATCTGTTAGATTACATCAGTGAAAAGGCGGATATCATTGTTGCCAACATTTTGGCCGAAGTGATTTTGCGTCTTGTTGATCAGGTTTCGTATACCCTCAATGATGAAGGAATCTTTATTGCTTCAGGCATTATTTCCAATAGAGCCCAGGAAGTGATCTCTTCTTTGGAAAAAGTGGGTTTGGAAGTCATTGAAACGTTAAAAGATGAAGATTGGGTAGCCATTATAGCGAAAAAAGTCTCGAAGTAGGAGTTTATGATGCAAAGATACTTTGTAAAGCCGGAGCACTTTAAGGGAAATCATGTCAATATAGATGGTGAAGATGCACACCATATCATTCGGGTGATGAGATTCCAGCCCGGTGAGTCCCTGATAATTTGTGATGGCGTGGGAAATTGTTTTCAAGCGCAAATTGTACACATTCATAAGGAACAAGTAGAATGTCGGCTTGTACATCCTATCAAGCAATCATCAGAGCTTCCGGTGGAAGTAACCATTGCCCAGAGCTTGCCTAAAGGGGATAAAATGGAATTTGTGGTTCAAAAGGGGACAGAATTAGGGGCTCATTCCTTTATTCCCTTCATTTCTGAAAGATCCATTGTCCGATTAGAGGGAAAAAAAGAAGATAAAAGATTGGGACGTTGGTTCAAAATTGCCAAAGAAGCGGCAGAGCAATCCCACCGTTTTAAAATTCCCTATATTTATCCTGTCTGCAATTGGAAAGAGCTATTGGTAAGGGGCAAGGAATATGACAGCGTTTTTTTAGCCTATGAAAGATCAAACCAAATAAGTTTGTATGAGAGATTTCAAAAGATTTCTGTTGGTTCAAAAGTACTCATCATCATTGGTCCTGAAGGCGGATTTACCGAGTCTGAGGTATCCCAGGCGGAAAAAGAGGGCTGTCATACCATATCCCTTGGTCCCCGTATTTTGCGTACGGAAACGGCTGGCCTATATGTCATGTCAGCGATTTCTTATCACTTTGAACAGATGGGAAATTTAAAACTCAGGTAAAAAAGTTAAGTTACTCCCTTCTACTGTTTCGTCAGACATCTGTATCGACCATGTTCCATCTGCATGGAGATCTGTAATGGAATCCACTTGTCCATCGTGGGCCATTTTTACGGCCTGATTAATAGAAATGACTTTGCCTGTGTTTGTTAGAAAATGTGTAATATTTCCCAACGTATCTTTCCGAACCGCAACCAATTTGACACCCATCAAATCACCCTCCAATAATTCATGATAGGGTTATTATGGATATTTTTGGATTCCCTTATACCTAAATCTGCATTTATGCATTTTTGTTTAAAGTAAACTTATACCAACTGTTTCATCATTTTGATTCATCTGCTATAATTATTTGGTATGTCTGATGTAATACGGATATCATTTAAGTTGATTCATATATGGTTAAAAAAATAGCAGATGGGAGGGATAACAGTGGCAAGTGTAGCTTTTCATACGTTGGGTTGCAAGGTGAACCACTATGAAACAGAAGCTATTTGGCAGTTGTTTAAGAATGAAGGATACGAAATGGTTGACTTCGAAAAAAAAGCGGATGTTTATGTGATCAATACATGTACTGTAACAAATACAGGGGATAAAAAAAGCCGCCAAGTCATCAGACGGGCCATCAAACGAAATCCGGATGCAGTGATTGCCGTGACCGGTTGTTATGCCCAAACTTCCCCTGGGGAAATTTTGGACATCCCTGGTGTTGATATTGTAATTGGAACACAGGACAGGGGAAAAATTATTCAGTTGGTGAACCAATATAAGGAAGAGCGGCGGCCAATCAATGCCGTAAAGAATATTATGAAGGCCAGGGAATTTGAAGAATTGGATGTTCCAGAATTTACCGACAGAACCCGCGCTTCTTTAAAGATACAAGAAGGATGCAATAACTTTTGTACGTTTTGCATTATCCCTTGGGCAAGAGGTTTATTGAGAAGTCGTAAACCTGAAAGCGTCATCGCCCAGGCTAGGAAATTAGTGGAGGCGGGCTATAAGGAGATCGTTCTTACCGGTATCCATACCGGAGGATATGGTGAGGATTTGGAAGATTACAGTTTGGCAAGGCTTTTATGGGATTTGGATAAAGTAGAAGGTCTGAAAAGAATTCGGATCAGTTCAATAGAAGCCAGCCAAATTACCGATGACGTGTTGGAGGTAATTCATGCTTCAGACAAGGTGTGTCGTCATCTTCATGTTCCTCTCCAGGCGGGAGATGATGAAGTGTTAAAAAGGATGCGGCGCAAATATACGACAGAGGAATATAAAAACAAAATTATCGCCTGTCGTAAAGCTTTGCCTGAACTAGCTATAACTTCAGATGTGATTGTTGGATTTCCCGGGGAAACGGATGAGCAGTTTATGAATGGATATCGGTTTATTGAAGAGATGCAATTTGCTGAGCTTCATGTTTTCCCTTATTCTAAACGTACGGGAACACCGGCGGCTAAAATGGAGGATCAGGTTCCGGAAGAGATTAAACATGATCGTGTACAGGGTCTAATTGAGCTGTCTCAACGTTTATCCTATCAATATGCTAAAAATTTTGTTGGTCAAGTGTTGGAAGTTATTCCTGAAAGACCATATAAGGAAAATCCAAAAAGTGGATTATATATGGGGTATTCAGATAACTATCTTCAATTGGTTTTCCCCGGCAATGAAGATCTTATTGGAAAAGTATGCAGGGTTCGCTTGGATAAAGCGGGTTCAGAATATTGCAAAGGGACCTTTGTCAGGGTAATGGATGATATGGACAACAAGGTGGTCACAGGTTGACCACCTTTTATAAACCTTTTGGCTAATGATCCGTCTCCTAATAGGATTGCATAGAAGTGGAACAAAAGATTTAGTAAGGACACTTTTGAGTCGTGCTTAGCTTAAGGGGATCCGGATGTTTATGAGGGTCCGTTCTTAAGCCTTGTAGCTGACATTTATCAATCTTTGAACGAACTTACTTGGGAACGTGTAAATCTTTTGTTCCTCTTATCCATACGTTTAAAAAGAGTAAGGGGAATTGTAAATGCCGGTTTTACTACTTTTTATAGACGGTGTAGGATTGGGTGATTCAAAAGATTATAATCCTTTTTTTCGATTTCACCTTCCAGGATTGGAGAATCTGCTTCATCAAAATAAGCTGACAAAGGATTTAGGCTATTTTGAAAATGATGGGATTTGGTTAATTCCTACGAATGCCACCCTTGGAGTGGAAGGGGTTCCTCAAAGCGCAACGGGACAATCCACCATTTTTACAGGCAGAAATGCCCCTTCTTTTCTTGGCGAACATCAGAGCGGATTTCCCTTCCCAAGGTTGCGGGAATTTATAAAAAAGGATAATATTTATGTTCAGGTGAAAAAGTTAGGAAAAACAGCCACTTTTGCCAATACTTACACCGAAGACTTTTTTGAACGGCCATTGACCAAAAGAGGTTGGTTATCCACAACAACAATTGCGATGCTATCTGCTGATATTCCGATCCGTCTATTGGGTGAACTTCTTCGAGGTGAGGGTGTTTTTCATGATATAACGAGGGAAACACTCCGCCAAAAAATAAAGGGGATTGCCACTGTTGCTCCGGAAGAGGCGGCGGGGCATTTGCTTGGCTTAACGAAACGGTTTTCTTTAACTGTACATGAATATTTCCTAACCGATGTCGCCGGTCACCGGCAAGACTGGGAATTAGCTAACAATGTTCTTCATACGTATGATCGATTTTTGCAAACAATTATTGAAGAAAAAGATGAAGAACTTACCGTAATTCTTGTCAGTGACCATGGCAATATTGAAGATATGAGGACAAATAATCATACGTCTAATCGAGTTCCAACTCTAATCGTTGGTAAGAATGGAAAAGTAGCAGCGGAAATGATTTCTGATTTGACAGATATAACCCCCGCAATATTAAGTGTTTTAAAGCATGAGTAATGGATTTTATATTTCGAGAGGAGGGAGAAAATGAAGGAGATCTCAGCCGGTGGAGTTGTATATAAGAAAGACAAAAATAACAAAATATGGATCATGCTAATTGAGGATAGATATTCAAGAATCTCCTTGGCCAAAGGAAAGCAGGAACCTGGTGAAACTTTGGAGGAAACAGCTTTAAGGGAAACGAAAGAAGAAACGGGGATTACCGGAAAAATTATCAAACCTTTAGAAGTCATTTATTATCAATATTACCATCCCAAAATCGATCAAATAATTAACAAAGAGGTTCATTACTTTTTGATCGAAGGATTGGAAGGGGTTCTCCAACCGCAGTTAGAGGAAATTAAGGGAGTAAAATGGGTTGACCCTTCAGAGGTTTGGAAAATCCAGAAAGAGTCAGGTTATGAAAACAATGACTTGGTTATAAAAAAAGCTTTACAAGAATTGGGATTTCAAATTTAGTTTCTTTGATAAGAAAAAAGTGCTACTATATTGGAGAAATTATTAGGAACTGGAAGGAGATAGGACAATGGGTGAAATTGAAATTGCGAAAATGATTGATCATACCCTACTAAAACCTGAAGCAACGGCGGAGATGATTGATAAACTGTGTGAGGAAGCTAAAACCTATGGGTTTGCGTCGGTATGTGTCAATCCGGTTTGGGTAAAAAGGGCTGCTGAAAACTTAAAAGGAACAGATGTTCGAGTATGTACGGTCATTGGATTTCCCTTGGGAACCACGACCTCAGCGACAAAGGCCTTTGAAACCAATGAAGCTATAGAAAATGGTGCACAAGAAGTGGACATGGTGATTCATGTAGGAGCTTTAAAGTCTGGGGATGACCAATATGTTCGGGAAGATATCGCAGCTGTTGTAAAAGCTTCTAGTGAACGAGCCATCGTAAAAGTGATTTTGGAAACAGGTTTGTTAACCGATGAAGAAAAGGAGAGAGCTTGCCGCATAAGCAAAGAGGCAGGCGCCCATTTTGTCAAAACCTCAACAGGGTTTAATAAAGGCGGAGCTACGGCAGAAGATATTGCATTAATGAGAAGGACCGTTGGACCTGAAATGGGTGTGAAGGCTTCCGGTGGAGTAAGGGATTATAAAACCGCAAAAGAAATGATAGAAGCAGGCGCCAACCGTATTGGAGCTAGCTCCAGTGTTGCGATCGTAAACGGATCAGAAAGTGATGAGAGCGGATATTAATATTACTTAATCATTTTTTCAATCAATCGGGCAAAAGGAACGGCAAAGGGAAGAATAGCTAGGGAACTGATGACGTTAAACAGGGTCTGGGCATGGGCGATCTGACTTTGCGGATGAACCGATAGTATCATAACCACCTCCGCCAGCCATGGAATCAAGGGATAAAAGAAAATGACTCCGAAGATATTTAGGATAATATGGGATGCCGCCACCTGTCTTGAGGCTCTGTTTGAACCGATACAGGCCAATAGGGCCGTGATGCATGTACCAATATTGCTTCCCAGTATAATGGCGATTCCAACGATTAATGGAATAAATTGATCATTCATAAACCCCATGGTTATGGCAGTAGTAGCTGTGCTGCTTTGAATTAAAGCGGTAATAAGGGTACCAATAGAAATGCCGATCAATGAGTTTTCTTTGGCAACAGAAATTAAGTTAGAAAATAATCCTGTCTGTTTTAGGGGTTGGATGATGTACTGCATTCCTTCAATTCCAACCAGTATGGAACCAAACCCAAACAGGGCAAGTCCTGTGCATTTCAAAGAATGACGGGGGAGCAACCAGAGGGCAATTCCTGTAAACAGAATCCAAGGGATATAATCATGAATGTCTAATGAAATCAATTGGGTAGTAAAAGTAGTTCCTACATTTGTACCAAGAATAATTCCAATGGTTTGCGGAAAGGATAATAGCCCCGCATTGGTAAATCCTATGGTTAACACTGTAATTGCACTGCTGCTTTGCAGTACCATGGTTATCAATGTTCCGGTTATAAAACCACGAAGGGGCGTATTGGTGAATCGAAGGAGAATGGATTTAAGGTTGTCTCCAACCCAGTTGGTTAAACTAACTCGCATCACCTGCATCCCGAACAGAAATATGGATAACCCAACAAAGAACGGAATGACGATTTCTTTCATGTTTTCGATCACCCACTTATTCTATTTAGACGGAACTAAACTAAACAAACATTGATAAGTAATTTTGTTCTTATACTTATGTTTGTTTGGTGACAAGCATGACAAACAATTTGATGAGTGACATATTTCACGGTCGTTTCTTCCGTTTCGGGCTATAATGAAGGAAACGAGGAGGGATAGAAATGAGTCGTGAATATATGGTTTACATTGAAGGCATGTGCTGAAGCGGTTGTGCCCGGACGATCGTTGGTCGTCTATCAACAGATCCCCGCTTCCAGTTGGAAATCGATTACAAGGGAGATTTTATTCCCAATGCATGTAAAATTACAATGAATGATGAAAAGATAAGCCTGCAGGAAGTCGCTGATCTTATCTATCAAGTGGCTCAACATGCGGTCACTTATGAAGGAAAATATATTGCAGGTTCAGAAGAGGATAAATACAGGCATAAGAAATAATCCGGTAACCCAAACAGGAAAATCTGTTTGGGTTATTTTATTTTTATGGTTGGTTGGGCACAGTAAGAGAGAACAAATGAAAAATGAAAGCCTATAATAATGATTTGATTGCTGGTGGTGGAATTAATTTGGTTGATGTAAAAATTAGACGTTTTCATCCTGGAAAGGATCAGCACCCCTATTATTCCTGGTTTAGAGTAGAATCCGCCGCTAATCAAACGGTTTTGGACATTTTAACAGTGATTTTGCAGGAACATGAGTTATCCTTATCCTTTCGGTTTTCCTGCAGAACCGGTTTATGCGGATCCTGTGGAATGATCATCAATGATGAGGAGAAATTGGCCTGCCAAACATTAGCGAATACCTTGGGACAAGAAATTACTTTGGAACCCTTGAAAAATTATCCCTTAATCAAGGACCTAACCGTTGACTTGACCACTTCATATTCAAAGTATAAAAAAATCGCCCCTGCTTTCGCTAAGAATCATGATGGGTCCATAAGCGGCATATCTCGTTATTTAAAACATTTTCCATGTTTACATTGTGGCCTATGCTATTCTAAATGTAAGGTTGTTGCTATACAACCGTCATTTCTTGGCCCCATCTCTCTTCATCAGATGTATGTATTGGAGGATTTGGGGAAAAACCCTTTTAGCAATTACCGGAAACAGATGGCGACACATGAGGGAGGAATATTTGATTGTATGTCTTTTGGGTGCTGTGGAGCCGTTTGTCCTCAATCCATAAATCCAATGGAATCTATTCATCACTTGCAGCATAAGTGGAAGAAATAAAGGGGGCGGAAGAATCCGTGGAAACATTAAAAACAAATATGGTGATTTTGGGTGGCGGTGCCGCAGGATTATGTGCCGCTTTAGGTGCCGTTCAGGTATCTTCTTCCATTCGATTGATACTGGTTTCCAAGGGGTTAATAGGAAAAAGCGGGTCAAGCCGTATGGTTCAAGGGGGATTTAATGCTGCTCTTAAAGGAGATGATTCATGGAAACTCCATTTGGAAGATACATTAATAAGCGGAGAGTTTATTAATCGCCAAGATTTAGTCTCTACTTTAGCAAAAGAAGCTCCCCGATGTATTGAACAATTGGAAAATTGGGGTTGTTTTTTTGATCGAAAAGAGGGAAATATTCACAGCAAAACATTTGGAGGTCAAACAAAGTCAAGAACTGTTCATCGGAAGGATTTTACCGGAATAGAAGTTACCTCCAAATTATTTGACCAGTTGTTGGCTTTTGAAGAACAGGTGCTATTTTTACAAGAATGTAGGGCTCTTCAGCTGTTGCAGAATGAAAGCGGTGCTGTGGCAGGAGTCATCGTATTTGATATCAGAAAAGGAACACTATATCTGATACAAGCAAAAGTGGTGGTGCTTGCCACTGGCGGTGCTGCAACTTTATTTTCAGTGAAGGCCCCACCAATGGAAAAGTCGGGAGATGGCATGGCCCTCGCCTATCGGGCAGGTGCGCAATTTGTAGACATGGAAATGGTCCAATTTCACCCTACCGGGTTAGTGGTGCCAGGTACCCTGCTGAATGGGAGTGTAGTGGAAGAAGGACTTAGGGGGATAGGAGGAAAACTGTTAAACAGCCAAGGAGAACGGTTTATGGAAAGGGTGAGTCCCAACCATAAGGAATGTGCCAACCGAGATGTGTTGACACGGGCCATTTACAGGGAAGTAAAAGAAGGGCGCGGCACTGAAAATGGGGGTGTCTGGCTAGATCTGCGTGAGTTGAAAGAAGATGTAATAAAAGATGAGTTTCCGAACATGTGGAAGAGAATAAGTCTTTTGGGGAAAGATCCTAAGTCGGATCTATTAGAAGTGTTCCCAACGGCCCATTACATGATGGGTGGGATACGGATCAATCCATATGGACAAACTTCCATCTCAGGTTTATTTTCCGTAGGGGAAGATGCTGGAGGAGTACATGGGGCCAATCGATTAGGAGGAAATGGAATTGCAGATTCTGTCGTTTTCGGTCTAAGGGTGGGACAAAATGCAGCAATTGCAGCTATAAATGAAAGTGAGTTACAGAGAAATTTTCAATTATCTTTGGAAAAGCAGTGTAATCAGTTAAAGAAGAAATTACAATCACCCTTTTTGAATGAAAAAGGGGTGAATCCTTTTTACCTGCGAAAAAAACTGGAAGAAACGATGTCTCAACTGGCAGGAATTTGCCGAAATGAACAAGGGATGATATCAGCCCTTCATTTCATAGAAAAATTAAAAGAATGGCATCCGAGAACGTACATAAATGGGAATCTATCCTACAACCTAGCTCTGCAAGAATGGCTAAATGTGGAGAATTTACTGATAGTAGCTTCCCTGATCATTCACTCCGCTCTATTAAGGAGGGAATCCAGGGGTGCCCACTGGAGGGAGGATTATCCTGAAAAAAATGACCGGGATTGGCTAAGTAATATTGTCATATTCAAAGAACGTGATCAAGAGGAGGATCATCAGTTAAAAACTAAAATCGAGCCTGTCTCTTTTACTATGATGTCTCCTGAAACCGTAAACTCCCGGAAATCAATCTTGCCACCTGAAACGAAATTGCGTTCCTGAAAAGGAGGTTAAAAAATGGCAGCAATGAGAATGCAATCCAATCCGTCAATTTGGGAATTGACGGAAATCAATTACCATAAAGTTGAGGAAGTGATGAAAGACCTCTACATACGCGCTTTAAAGGATTTGCCGGAAGATGTAAGAATTGCCTTGAAGGAGGCATATAGAAGGGAAGAAAGTCCAATTGGCAAAAAAATATTGGAAACCATGCTTCAATCCGTAGAAGTTGCCGATGATAAATCCCTTTTGGTTTGTCAGGATACAGGCATTCCGGTATTTTTTATCACAGTGGGTAACAACGTGCGTTTTGATGGTGTAAGGCTGGAAGAAGCCATAAAAAAGGGAACAAAACGAGCCACCAGGGAACATCCCTTTCGGTCAAGTATTTGCTCCTGTATTACCCGAATCAATGATCAATCCAGCACTGGCTCGAATATACCTGTTATCCATTATGAATTTATTCCAGGTACCCATTTGGAAATTCTGTGTCTCCCAAAGGGGTCCGGTTCAGAGAATATGAGCTTCCTAAACATGCTTATTCCAGAAGAAGGAATCAATGGAATAAAGAGATTTGTCCTTGAATCTGTATTCCAGGCAGGGGCCAACCCTTGTCCTCCTTGTATTGTTGGGGTAGGAATTGGTGGTTCATCTGACCTGTGTATGAAGTTGGCCAAAAAGGCAACAAGTCGCCCTATTGGCTCCTCCCATTCCGACCCGCTGATTGCCAAATTGGAAAAAGAGCTGCTTGATTCCATGAACCGCTTAGGAATTGGACCGAACGGGCTGGGTGGAAATACCACGGCTTTAGCGGTTCATGTTGAAGCCGCAGATACTCATATTACCATGAATCCGGTCGGTGTAAATATGATGTGCTGGGCGGCAAGAAGGGCTAAAGCAGTTTTTTATTCCGATGGAAGCCATTCGGTCATGACTTAATCAATGCACCTATAGATCCGGAACTAAAGATTTACACGTCTGCTTGTCGAGTTCGGACCAGATGTGATTCATGTCCGCTCCGAGGCTAAAGAACGGAGCCCTCAAAAACATCTGGGTAATTCAAAGATGGAGTCAGTTTGACGGCTAATTCCCGTTCTTTTGCCCCTTCGCTAAAGCACGAACTCGAAGGCAGTCTTAGTAAATCTTTAGTTCCGTCCGTATATATACTTTAGAGTGAACTGGAGGGTTCAAGCATGCAGCTTCATCAACTTCATCCGCCATTTGATACTAAAACTGTTGAATCCCTAAAAGCAGGGGATATCGTGGAAATCACGGGAACTGTTTATGGTGTTCGTGATGCCAATCTAATTCGTCTGTTTCAGGAAAAAGTACCATTACCTAAGGAACTAAAAAGAGAATGGGAAGGAGCCGCTGTGTTACATACTGCTCCCAGTGTGAGAAAGGATGGAGAGAATCGCTATGTTCCCATATGTGTGGGAACGACGACCAGTACCCGAATGGGCCGGTTTACCGAAGGATTAATGACCCAATTTGGAATCAAGGCATTTATCGGAAAGGGGGGCTTTTATGAAGATGGGGCCCAAGCAATTTTTAAACGAAAGGGGGTTTATCTTTCCATCGTCGGAGGAGCTGCTGCCTTGGAAACGACTCAAATAGAGGCTATCGAAGGGGTTTGGTGGGAAGACCTAATTCCGGAAGCCATTTGGAAATTTCGCGTTAACCAATTGGGTCCCCTAATCGTCTCCATTGATTCCCATGGAGGGAATCTTTATCAGGAAGTGAAGGCAAGGGCTAAGAAACATTTGACAAGTATGATAAAAATACTAAACTAAACGCACATGACTCTTCGGGTTTCAAATTGATTTGAAACCGTATTTTCATATCAAAGATTCACATGTTCGCGTGTAGAGTTCGTCATAGGAAAGTTTCTTCAGGTGGAGAACGGAGCCCTCAAAAACATCAGGGTACTTCGTTTAGATGAGGATGTATAAAAAGTCCGGTATAAATGTCTGGAAGATATTACAAACTGTTTTTTTGCTAGTAGAAGGAAAACTTTCCTGGATTACCAACGTCTATTTTAGTTAGGATAAAATTCGACATAAAGTAGGCTTCGTTCAGATGGAGTTTTTTGAACGCAATTCACCGAAGATATAGACGTTGAGGGAGAGAACAAGATGTGGAGGAAGCTGATTTGGTATTCTGTCATCCTTCTACTAGCGGTTATCATAATGCCGATTCAGACGGGTGCACAGAATCCGGATGACATTCATTTGGTTATTGAGGGGAAAACAGTGACTTCTGATGTACCGCCAACGATCGTAAACGGAAGAACGTTGGTGCCCGTCCGTTTAATCACTGAACAGTTGGGAGGAACGGTAACCTGGGAACCTGAAACAAAAAAAATATACATAACTGGAGAAAATATTTTCCTTGAACTTCAATTAAAAAGCACCCGCGCATTGGTTAATGGAAGGGATGTGATCCTCGATTCGCCGCCTGCTTTAATCAATAACCGGACCTTGCTTCCCCTTCGATTCGTGGGGGAATCCCTAGGAGCCAATGTGGCTTGGGATGAAGCAACACGAACGGTAATCGCCAATCAAAGGATTTCCCTATTTGTAAATGGAGCGGATTTAAAAGAAGAGGGAAAAGTTTATAAAATAAATGAGTTGCTGTATGCTCCCCTGACAAAGGTAGCCAGTCGTCTGGGAATCGATATGGAATCCGGAGCTGATCTCCATTCGATTAATATAAAAATGGATGAAAAGGAACTAATCGTCTCCGATGGAATGGAGATTGAAGGATTTAAGGTAAAGGTCCTAGATTCAGAGATCGTAGTACCTGTTTCTTTTTTTGCAGCTGTTCTAAATGTAGATGTTTCTTTATCAGAGGATGGTCGTCAAGTATCGATAGATAAAGTAACCACCTTGGAAGGGATTATAGAAAAGGAGAAAGAGGTTCTGTTAAATATAAAAGGAATTAAACCCCAATCCTTTTACCTTGTCGATCCCCACCGTGTGGTGATGGATTTTCCAAATACCGTTTTATCGGATCAACTTAAGGAAAGCAGTCAACAAAAGACGGGTCAAACCTTTGAGAAAGAAATAATATCGGATCAGGAAACGGAACATCTTCAGGAAAATATGCTAGAATCTGATTCGAAAATGAACCTGGAAGCCTCCTCATCAGAAGGACATGTTTTCGTTGAAGCAGAAACATCTCTATCAGACGAAAAAACTCAAGAACAAACTCAGAATTTGATTAAAGAAATCAGGTATAGCCAGTATAGTATGGCACCCTATACGGTACGGGTAGTTGTGGAATTAAATCAACGGAGTAAATACTCTATATCGGAAACAGAAGATGGTTTATCGGTAAAACTAGACCCGATCCCCCTTTCTGAAAGATATCTAATCGTCATTGATGCCGGGCATGGCGGGCAGGATCCCGGGGCCAGGGGACTGGCCGGAAATTATGAAAAGGATTTAAATTTAATTGTTGCTAACAAATTAATACAAGATCTGCAGCAATACCCTGAGTTTGAGGTGGTGGCTACCCGTACAGAAGATGTTTATTTGACTCTCCAGGAACGGGTAGATATCGCAAATCAACTGGGTGCAAAACTCTTTTTGTCTATCCATGCCAATTCATATATTCCAAAGGCCCAGGGGTCAGAAACATACTATTACACCCCACAAAGTGCAGATTTTGCCCGATTGATTCATAAATATCTTCTCAAGGGAACGAAGCTTGCAGATAGGGGGTTAAAAACCAACAGATTTTTTGTGATAAAAAATACAACCATGCCTTCTGCATTGGTTGAAATGGGGTTCCTGTCAAATGTTTATGACAATCCCATTTTAATGACAAGGGAGTTTCAGGAAAGGGTAGCCAAATCGTTGGCGGAAGGCATAAGGGAATACTATCTGAACGATGAATAAGAAGAAAAGAACTATCCGATACGAGGCTATTGAATGGAGCCCTCAAAAACATCTAAGTATGTTGATGATGGAGTCAATTTGAGGGTTAATTGCCGTTTACTAGCCTTTTTGTTTTTTTATTTTTTCAAAAAATTTTGTATTGAATAAATAATGTGGATATGATTTAATAAAATCAAAAATTGGTTATCAGATATCTGATAATCATGAATGTGTGGTGATCAAATGGAATTGGAATTTCAGGCAATTACACCACGAAAAATATCTGATGAAGTATACAATCAGTTAAAAACCATGATTCTAAACGGCAAATTTCCTCCAGGCAGCAAGCTTCCATCTACCCGTGAACTGTGTGAACTCTTTAATGTTGGAAGATCTGCGATTCGGGACGCGTTATCTTCTCTTAAAGGAATGGGATTGATCTCCATTAAGCAGGGTGAAGGAATTTTTGTCAATTCTTATAACCCATCCCTTATTTTTCACAGGATCAGTCTAATAAACTCCCAAGATGTCATAAAATTATACCAAGTGCGAAAAATGTTGGAGGTCGAAGCAGCGGGTTTAGCATCCATTAACCGAACATCTGATCAGCTGGAAAAGATGACCAATGCCATCTCGCAAATGGAAAATCCGTCAAATGAGACTATGGTGTGGCAGTCTGATTACCAATTTCATATGGCTGTTTCCAATGCTACCGGTAATCAATTTCTTCATCAACTGATGATTTCTATCTCAGAATCCATGAAAAAAGCAATTTTTGAGGTTCACCATTTTATTTTTTCTGATCAGAAGGTCGCAAAAGAAATGGTCTGTCAGCATGTCCGGATTTATGAAGCCATTAAAAACGGAGATGCTTCAAAGGCCAAAGAAACTATGCGTCATCATCTATTAGAGGTTGAATCGATTATTTACGAACATTTAGGCATAGACTCCAATTTTTAAAATTGATTAAGCAACAAAGGGGGAAAGAGGGTAATGGGCATTGCTTCAATGAGCTTGGAGGAATGTAAAAAAAAGTTGATGTCAATGGTTTCAGAAGAAGACGTAACAGAACTCGAAGTCCCGTCTGTCTATGGGAATGATGGAAGGATCATCGTCTATCCTAACGAGGAAAAACAAGTGAAAGAACTCCTTCATTTTGCCCACCAACATCATCTTACGGTTATACCTGAGGGTGGAGGGAGTAAAAAAGGAATGGGGGGAATAAACGAGACGGCAGATATTCTACTTTCCTTGAAAAAAATGAAGGGAATTGTCGACCATTCAGCCGCAGATCTTATCGTAACGGTCAGACCGGGAACCACTCTGGAAGATATTCAGCGTCAATTAGGGGAGAAAGGTCAAATGATTCCCTTAGACCCTCCCTGGCCACAGTATTCCACCATCGGTGGCATTGTATCATCCAATGCCAGCGGACCCAAGAGAATGCGATATGGTTCAGCAAGAGATCATGTGATTGCTATGAGACATGTTTACCCGGACGGGAAGATCATTCGCACAGGCGCGAAGGTTGTAAAAAACGTTGCGGGTTATGACATGAATAAGTTGTCTGTTGGGGCCATGGGAACCTTATCGGTGATAACGGAAATTACTTTGAAGCTGCGCCCTATTCCTCCGGCAGAAAGTCTCGTTGTCATTGGTTCGAAAAATGGAATCGAGCCTCTTGCAGTTCTTTGCCAACTGATTTTGGACTCACAGATTGAACCGTCTTCCTTGGAGATTTTAAATCCTATACTATCCAAAAAATATTTCTTCACTGAAGATTACTGTTTACTGATATCCTTTGAGGATGTAGAGAAATCTGTGGCCTATCAGGAAAAATGGCTGAAATCCCATCTAGACTCCGATTTGTATTTCATTGATCTTAAAAAAACAGAGGAAGCAAGGAACTGGTGGAAATCATTTTCGCAGCTTCCTCCCATATCTAGTCGCCCAGAAGATGATTCTGTGATTGGATTGAAGATAGGCACTTGGCTTGCTGATGTTCCCCAAACCATTGTTGAAATTCACAGGATGGTTCTTGAAAAGGAAATAGAGGCAATGGTTCACGGTTCTGCTGGAACCGGAATTACTCAAGTTTATATCAAGGATTCCGGTACGGAAAAAATTTTCCAGCTGCTGCAATCTTGGCGTCGGTTGTCGGAAAGCAAGCAGGGGTATCTTATCGTTACCCATGCTCCTCTGTCTTTCAGGAAGCAATTTGAAACATGGGGAAGAAAAGACTTCTTTCATACCCTTCATTTGGATATCAAGCAAAAAATAGATCCCAGATGGATATTAAATCCGGGTCGTTTTGTGGGAGGGATTTAGATGGCAATCGGCAATTTTTTATGGGAAGATGCTCCTTCTGAAGATAAATATTCGGTTTGTGTTCACTGCGGCATGTGCCTGGAGTCTTGTCCTACTTATCAGGAGCTGGGATTAGAACACCAATCCCCCAGGGGTCGGGTTTACCTGATAAAATCCGTGGCTGAAGGCCAAATGGAATTAAATTCGTTATCCATGGACCCGATCTTTACGTGTCTCGATTGCCGCGCTTGTGAAACGGCATGTCCTTCCGGGGTTAAGGTGGGTAGTTTGGTTGAGGAAGCGAGGGGACAGGTTTTTAAGGCCATCCCGGATCCGTTCGTAAAACGAAATGTGAAAAAGTTTTTCCTGCGAGGCGTTTTTGCCAACCAAAAATATATGCATTCCCTTGGTAAAATGACTCGATTTTATCAAAAGTCAGGACTTCAAAAATTGGCCAGAAAAACGGGAATGCTACGAATTCTTCCCGACCATTTGCGTGAAATGGAAGCGATTTTGCCGGAGATTCCGAAACAGCCGTCCGTTGAGTCCATTCCGGAAGTGACTTCCCCTGAGGGAGAGAAAAGGGCTAGGGTGGCGCTATTGACTGGCTGTGTGATGGATGTCATCTTTAGCGAAATCAACGAGGCCACGGTCCGGGTACTGGCCAAAAATGGATGTGAGATTGTGGTGCCGAGGGAACAAAATTGCTGCGGTGCCCTGCAAATTCATGCAGGCGATCGTGAGACCGCCAAAATGCTTGCTAGGAAAAATATTGACACTTTCCTTTCCCTTGATGCAGATAAAGTAGTTGTTAATGCGGCAGGCTGCGGTGCTTTTATGAAGGAGTATGAAGAACTGTTTTGTCATGATCCGGAATATCGGGAGAAGGCTAAACAGTTTTCCGCCAAAGTGGAGGACGTTTCCAAATTCCTTTATGACTTGGGATTCCGGAAACCAAAAGGGAAAGTGGAAGCCAAGATTACTTACCATGACGCATGTCATCTGGCCCATGCCCAGAATATCCGATTTGAACCCAGACAGCTTCTTAAGGAAATACCCGGAATACAATTGATCGAGATGCCTGATGCTGATCGCTGCTGCGGAAGTGCAGGTATTTATAATATTACTCACCCAGAGATGGCCGGAAGGCTTCTGAAGAGGAAAATGGAAGATATACCGGAAGAAGTAGAACTGGTCTCCATGGGAAATCCGGGATGTATGATGCAGATGGCTTTGGGGGTCCATCGTCACCATCGCAATGAAAAGATTGTGCATACCGTACAGATACTTGACTGGGCTTACGCCAAAGAATCGGAAACAGAAGAGAGGGGAGAATAGAAGTGGAACGGGACTCTTTGATTAGTCAATTAATCTCTATCCTTGGATATGATGCGGTGATTTACAAAACGGAAGAGCTAAGAACCTATGAATGTGATGGATATACCATTGATAAGGGTCTGCCAAGAGCTGTGGTGTTTCCTTCCAGCACAGAAGAGGTATCCAAGGTGGTTCGCCTATTGCATCAAGAGAAAATTCCCTTTATCCCAAGGGGAGCGGGAACGGGTTTAAGCGGAGGAGCCATTGCGATCGGTGGGGAAGTGATCATTAGTTTAGTACGGATGAAGAAACTTCTGGAAGTGGATTTTCCGAACCGTAAAGCTGTGGTACAGCCCGGATTTATTAATCTGAAATTAACCAACTCCATAGCCGGAAAAGGGTATTATTATGCTCCTGACCCCTCCAGTCAGCAGGCTTGCACCATCGGAGGAAATGTTGGGGAAAATGCCGGAGGAGCCCACTGTCTGAAATATGGGGTAACGACCAATCATATCCTTGGGCTTGAGCTGGTATTGCCCAATGGAGAGGTGGTGGAGTTGGGAGGAGTGGCGGACATGCCCGGATATGATTTGGTGGGGATATTGACCGGATCTGAAGGGACTTTGGGAATTGTCACTAAGATCACTGTGCGGATTTTAAAAAAACCGGAAGGAGTAAAAACGGTTTTGGCCCTGTTTGACAGTGTAGAAGATGCCAGCCAGACCGTATCTGACATTATTGCTACTGGAATTGTTCCAGCTGCATTGGAAATGATGGATAAAACCGCCATTCAAGCCGTTGAATCTGGTGCTTTTCCCGTGGGTTACCCTGAGGGATTGGAAGCGGTATTGATTGTGGAAGTGGACGGAATTAAGGATGGAATCGATGACCAAATAGAACAAATAATCCGTGTTTGCAAAAAACATCAAGTAAGGGATGTGAAAGCTGCCACTTCAGAAAAAGAGAGAATCAGATGGTGGGCAAACCGGAAAACCGCCTTTGGGGCTATGGGAACTATTTCTCCTGACTATCTGGTACAGGATGGGGTGATTCCGCGAAGCCGTCTGCCTGAAGTTTTGAAAGCGATCCGGGAAATCAGTGAAGATTGCGGATTAAGAATTGCCAATGTGTTTCATGCCGGCGACGGGAATCTTCATCCGCTCATCCTATTTGATGCGAGAGTTCCTGGGGAGACAGAAAAGGCGGTTAAAGCCGGTTCAGCCGTTTTAAAGGTTTGTACGGATATGGGCGGTAGCATAACTGGAGAACATGGCGTTGGTATAGAGAAAAGAGAAGAGATGAGATTTATTTTTAATGATGAAGAATTAAAAGCGCAAATTGCCATCCGTGAAGTGTTTAATCCGGAGAATTTATGCAATCCGGATAAAGTGTTTCCTATTCCCGGTAGATGTGTAGAGATAAAGAAAGCAGAATATGAAAGGGTGGATTAAAACTTAAAATTTTCTAAAAAATCAGTATTGATAAAAAAATAAACCTATGATTTAATGTAAGCAGATAGAGTTACCTGATCACCTGAAAATCATAAAAAAACACAACATATTTTGAACTTATTGTCTAATTTTTTAAGGGGAGGATCGCTTATGAGTATTGGTGTGTTGTCTTTTCTTTCATTGCTGCCAATTATCGCTGTTGCCATTTTCCTTGTATGGCTAAAATGGCCAGCCAGCAAAGCCATGCCTATTTCTTACATTGTTGCGGTATTGTTGGCCTTGTTTGTTTGGAAAGTGCCTGGAGCTCAGGTAGCTGCTGCTTCTGTCAATGGGTTAGTAGTTGCAGGAACCTTGCTTTATATTATCTTCGGTGCCATTCTTCTTTTAAATACCATCCAGGAAAGCGGAGGACTTCAGGTGATTCGACAAGGTTTTACGGATATAACACCGGACAGACGAATTCAGGTGATCATCATTGCTTGGCTATTTGGATCATTTATTGAAGGTTCAGCCGGTTTTGGAACTCCAGCTGCAGTGGCGGTTCCCTTGTTGGTGGGGTTAGGATTCCCGGCTTTGGCAGCGGTTACAGCAGGGATGATTATCCAAAGTACCCCGGTTTCCTTTGGAGCGGTGGGAACTCCAATATTAGTTGGAGTAAACACGGGTTTGTCTGCTGATGAGGGGATTAAACAATTTGCGGCAAATCTCGGGTATGCAGATTGGACACAGTTCCTGTATTTTATTGGTGCTAAGGTAGCCCTTCTTCATGCAATTTCTGGTACTCTTGTTCCCCTTTTGGTTGTTGTCATCATGACCCGGTTCTTTGGCAAGAACAAATCCTGGTCAGAGGGGCTGCGGGTTTGGAAATTCGCTCTCTTTGCAGCTTTTTCCATGACTATTCCTTATCTCATTGTTGCCAATGTATTAGGTTCGGAATTCCCATCCATGTTTGGCGGATTAATTGGTTTGGCTATCGTCGTTTCTGCGGCAAAGAAAGGATTTTTACTTCCAAAGGATGGGTATTGGGAATTTGATAAGAAGGAAAACTGGGATCCTGAATGGGTAGGGAAAATTGAAATAAAAGAGGTTCATTCAAAAAATGGAAAGATGAGCATGGCGATGGCGTGGTCACCTTATATTTTGGTTGCATTATTTTTGGTTCTGACAAGACTTAGCTCCCTTCCATTCGGTGCCTGGTTCAAGGCATGGGTAGTTAAATTTCCTAACTTATTTGGCACCAGCATTACGGCAAGCTTTCAGCCGCTATACTTACCAGGCACCATATTTATTTTAGTTTCAATAATTACCTTCTTCCTTCATAAAATGGATGTTAACTCCTACAAAAAGGCTTGGGCATCATCTGGTAAAACGATGATATCTGCTGCAACCGCTTTAGTATTTACCGTTCCTATGGTTCAGGTATTTATCAATTCTCAGGGTGGAGCCGCCGGTTTTGAAAAGATGCCGATTGTTCTTGCTGAAGGAACTGCAGCATTAGCCGGTTCAGCCTGGCCATTCTTTTCACCTTTTATTGGTGCACTTGGCGCATTTGTAGCCGGAAGCAATACGGTTTCTAACATGATGTTCTCTCTCTTCCAGTATGGGGTAGGGGAAAGGATTGGAGTAGACCCCACTTGGGTAGTTGCTCTTCAGGCCGTTGGTGGAGCCGCAGGGAACATGATTGCCGTTCATAATATAGTTGCCGCATCAGCAGTCGTTGGTCTAGTTGGAAAGGAAGGGATTACCATACGTAAAACCATATTTCCTATGACCTATTATGCTTTGCTGGCAGGATCAGTAGGGTACTCCGTTCTCTATGCCGGAAAATATGGATTTTTCAATGTCGGAACGATTTTGGTCATACTAATTGCCATTGCTGCCGTTTGGTTTATTGCTTCAGGAGTAAAAAATTCTAATCCCCTTGATACGAGCAAAGGCAAAGCTATATAAAGGAATCGTAACATTATTTTTATAGCTTATAAGAAAAGGGCCAATGGAAATCGATCGTTTCCATTTGGTCCTTTTTCTTTCCATGCTTTTTTTGTTTTGGTTCATTTCTACTTTATCCAATGGCTAAGTGCCTATAAGATTCACAAGTCGAGTTCGGCATGGTAAGCTTACTTGATATCTTTGATTTTTCCCAGCCAGGCATAAAGAACGTTGCCTGATACGAGAAGGGTGGACAATAAATAAACCAGGTATGGAGAATAACGGTTGGCCAGATATCCGCCAAGCAAAATGGCGAGGGGAGAAAGGGAATTATTAATCATACGGTTGGCTGTCATAACTCGTCCCAATAAATGAGTAGGCACAATTTCCTGGCGGAGGCTCATCATACTGACACCCACGAAAATACCAATAGCCAAGAGCAAGGTATAGGAAATGGTTAAGGTGACGACCGATTGATCGATTAAGAGAATCCCGATTCCAATTAAAACACCCAGGGCACCATACCGGATCATTTGCCCTTTGGTAATTCTGTTATTCACCGGTTTAATGATGAGTGTGGTAAAGAAGGAAAATAGCCCACTAACCCAGAAAATGGTGGAGGTTTCAAATGCTCCGTAACCTTGAATTTCTTTGCTCTCAAAGATAAAAAGACTGGTAGCAGCTTGGATGCTAATATTTATTAACGCACTAAAAATGGCAATGGGCATCAGTACCGGATGAGTGACCAGATAAACAAACCCTTCTTTCATGTTGTGTAAGATGGTTTGGGAACCGCTGTTTTCTCTGTTTTGTTTCATCGACTGATTGGGAACAAAAGAGAGAAATAGAGCGGAAAGGAAAAAAGTAAGCCCGTTAAAGGCAATGGTCGCAATGGAACCGATAATCCCGATCATAAAACCGGCTAGGGCGGGTCCGATGACTCGCATAATTGTGGCCACCATGGTCAATTTGGCATTCGCCTCTGTAATATCTTCCTTGGCAACAATAGAGGGCATATAAGCATCCGTTGCAGCCTCAAAGAGTAAAGTTAAGATAGAAAGAAGAAATGCGGTGATATAGATTAGACCAATCCAGGTAAATCCCATCATTACAGCAATGACTAGCAATGTAATCACCAGTCCTTGTGAAATGTCTGATAGAATCAAAATCTTTTTCCGGTCAGCGCGATCTACCCAAACGCCGATAAAAGGAGAAAACAGCAGAGCAGGAAGAAGTTCGAGGGCCATGGTGTTGGCAAATTGAACAACTGATCCCGTTATTTCCAGTACAAACCAAGGTAATGCGAGCAAATATAACTTATCTCCCAATTGAGAGATGACTCTCCCCGTAAATAAAAAAAGAAAGGGTTTATTCCGTGCTAAAGAGGGCGAAAGAACCATATTTGATAGAAAAGACATACTACTCCTCCTAAAAATACCATTACTTTAGATCAGTCTATAAATTAGTTTAAATTACCTCTTCTTCAGATTCTCTACAATTTGGGAATTTCCTTCTTTCCTTAGAAGTTTGAAATTTTTTTGTAGTAAAACACTCGAATATAGCAGGATTTTGTCATCTTTTAACGAATCTAGTTACCATGAAATCATAGATATCAGGGGTGTCGGATAGATGTTGAAACAGGAACATATCGTAGCTTTTGAACAAGAAATAAAAAAAATCAAGAATGTAGATCATGGACACCTGGATGTTGATGATGAGGGAGATATTTTAGCCATCGGTATTTTTAGCGATGGAAAACGACATCCGAAGGATATAAAAAGGGATGTGGAGGAAACCTTCCGCAGTGTATTTGGATTTCGGGTTAATCATCAAAAAATTAGCATCATAGAGCGATCAATAGATCGAGAGTCCAGCAAATTAAGTCGTGTTCGTTTCATTACCGCCTATCAGGCATTCAAGAGGAATGATGTGGTAGAAGGTGTTGTTCAATTGGAGTATCAGGACAACATCATTACTGGAAAAATGGAAGTTCATTCTTTTGAAATGGAAATTGAATATATCATTGCCAATGCTGCGGCAAAGGCAATTACAAATATTGTTTCCAATTACAGCATCCGAATCGATACCGTTCGCAAAATCCCAATGGGAGCGGTAGATGTCATTTGTGTCACCCTATCCGTGATGAATACCGAGACAGGTGCCGGAGGGATGTATGTAGGGTCATCCATCTACAACAAAGACCTCTTAGGAAGCGTGGCAAAGGCAGTCTTGGACGGTCTGAACAGAAGGATGGATACGTTCGCGTAGTTTTCAATCTTGCATAGCATAACGAAGGAGCAGAGCCGAAAGCGAGATGAGCCGAACTTAAATGACTAAAAAATTTCATTTAAGGGAGGTCATCGCATGAAAAAAGTGATCCGTGTTTTAGCGATTGCTATTAAACAAGCTAAATCCGCCGCTGGCGAATCTACTACTTGGTAATTTAATTTTTAAAGTTATGCTATGCAGGAATATTTAGGAGGGAGCTGTTTTGAACCTGTTTCTGATACTTTATGTTTCCTTCATAGTTATATTATTCATTTCAGGACAAATTTGGATATTTGACCCGATGTCTTTATCTGCAAATAATTTTCTGATCACGATTTCTTTGGTTCTTTTAATGACTTTTCTTAATTATGGATCTGTTAAGGATTTAAAAGCTGGATTGGTGTTCTCAATCAGGTTACCTATTATATTACCTGCCATGGTTTTCTTAGATCCCTTTTTTGCTGCATTTGTTGCTGCTTTGAGTAGTTTAGATTTGTTGAGATATAAAAAAGAGTGGTATAAAGTATTATTTAATTTTTCAGCGATGGGTACTTCTACATTAATTCCTTCGCTTTTAATTAAACAAATGTTTAATATTGATATTCAAAATATTTTTTCTGGGAAATCGTTTATATTAATTATTTTTTCTGGTTTGTTATATGTGCTAATTCTGAATTCTCTGGTTCTATTGGTAGTTTCCATTGAAAAACGTAAGTTGGATATTAATGCTTTAGTAGGAATAATATCTGCTTTAAAAACTAGTGCTACTACTATTTTCCTTGGACTCATAAATGTCATCCTCTATTATTTCACTAACATTATCGGCGTAGCTGCCTTTACGTTTTTGGCGTATTTCTTGCGGCCGGCTATTACATATCGTCATATTTTTAACAATGAACTTTTAGCCTGTACCAATTTTACATTATACATGATTAAGAAGAAGGATCCGATAACTTATGAGCATTGTGAGCGTGTGAAGTATTGGACCGTCCTTCTGGCGGAAAACATGAAATTGCCCAAGACAGACATCGTTCAACTATCTAGAGCAGCCTCTTGGCATGATATCGGGAAGATTGAAATACCAAATGAAATTTTGACAAAACCGGGAAAGCTGACTCCAGAAGAGTACGAAGTGATGAAGACTCATCCCGAAGTGGGCTATCAGTTAGTGAAGGATATTCATTTCTTTAAAAAATTCCTTCCTGTTATCCGTCACCACCATGAAAGATATGATGGGAAGGGGTATCCAATGGGACTAAAGGATAAACAGATCCCGCTTCATGCCCGGATTATGTGTATCGCTGATTCTTTTGATGCCATGACAGCGGACAGGCAATATAAAGAAGGAATGACCATGGCAGAAGCTGTAAGTGAGCTGAAGCGTTGTGCTGGTACCCAGTTTGACCCTGATTTGGTAGATATGTTTATTGACGGGTTGAAAAAGCAATTTGGAAATAACTATGAAAAATGGGATAAATCCTTTTTTAAAAATGTCTCATAACTGAACCCTATAAGGGGGAGTCATTCTTGAAGGTCTTTCGAGATCCGGTCCACAATATTATCCAGTTTGATAAACAGGATGAACGATTAATTATTGACCTGTTAGATACCCCAGAATTTCAAAGGTTGCGCCATATTCGGCAGTTGGGGTTTAGTTTTCTTACTTATCCAGGAGCAGAGCATTCCCGTTTTTCCCATTCCCTTGGGGTTATCCATGTGATGAAAAGATTTATAGAGAAGCTTTCCCGGTCTAAAGAAAAAGATGCGAAGCGTTTTGTTGAAGAAATTAACGATCAAAGGATGCTTGCGTTGGTAGCTGCCCTTCTTCACGACATTGGACATGGTCCTTTTTCCCATGCTTTGGAAAGGATAACCAAAGTTCGTCATGAACGGTGGACAGTGAAAATAATCACCGGTGACACCATGGTGAAAGAGGTTTTGGAATCATACCGGACAGGCTTTTCAGAAGAAGTGGCGGAAGTGATTCGCCGAACCCATTCCTCCAAAGCGGTGGTTAAACTGTTGTCCAGTCAACTGGATACCGACCGAATCGACTACCTTCTGAGGGATTCCAAGTTAACGGGTGCCGGATATGGAACCTTTGATTTGGAGTGGCTGATCAATTCTCTTCGACTGGGATCCATTAACGGGGAGATGGAAGTAGGTCTTGATCTTGACAAGGGAAAGAGCATTGCCGAAGATTTTGTGATGGCAAGATATTATATGTATGTGAATGTATATTTTCATAAAACAACACGAAGTGCAGAATTGTTAGTGGAAAAAATTTTTGAAAGGGTATCTGAGTTAAAAACTGGCGGAGTTCCCGTAGAGATCCCTGATGATTTACAACAGCTTTTGGAAATGGGGTTATCTGATGAGGGACTTTTTCATTATTTGAAGCTGGATGATCACATCATCTGGTACTTTTTATCCCGATGGGCAAAACATGATGATCCGATCCTGTCCGATTTGTCAAAGCGGTTATTAAACCGGAAATTATATAAAATTATTCTGAGAAGCATGGACTGGTTTACCTTAATGGAACTAGCGAAAAATGCGGAGAAATCCCATGGAATTCCGCAAAAATATCTTTTGTTAAGGGATGAGATTTCAAGCAGTTCCTACAAAGATACCTACATTATGCACAAGCCCCATGATTTTGAGGGCCCGCAAGAACAGGAAGCTTCTGAGCAAATATTTTTATTTGATGAAGAAGGAAAGGAATATGAATTATCCCAGGTATCGGATGTGATCAAAACAATCAGAAACAAACAGATTATTCGCGAGGGTTACTATGTTCCAGAGTATCTGCGGGATGCGATTTTGGAGGTTGACTAACTTTGGAAGGGGGGATTTACCGTGTTCGAAAAGGCTTATCAGCTGCTTACCTTTTTTGACAGGGTAAAAGAATTAAGCGGGAGAAAAAGGCTTCAGAAAACCATTCACCTTCTGGAACACAGGGGCTTAGATTTTTCCTTCAAATATGAATACCATCATTATGGCCCCTATTCTTTTGAGCTGCAGGGACTGGTTCATGATTTAGTGGAACAAGGATTTTTACAGGAAGATAAGCCAGGGGACAACTATTTTTATCGGATTACTGAGAAAGGACTTCTTTTTAAAAATGCTTATGAAGAATCTCAACCCGCATTTAGTTTCCAGGATTATGAGGATCTGATTCAAAAGTTGTCTGAGAAATCTTCTTCTTTCTTAGAATTATTAAGTACCTATGCTTATTTAATGGAAAATGGATATGACCCTAACGTAGCCAAAGAAAAAGTGGTGGAATTAAAGCCCCATTTGGGTGAATGGCTGGATGAGGTCATTCAATTTTATGATAAGGAATTTAAGCAATAATGGATCGAAATATGCTAATAAAAATGAGAAGTTTTTGGAAAAGTAATAAAGGAGGCGTTTTGAGTGAGGGATTGTATTTTTTGTAAAATTGTTGCGGGAGAAATTCCTTCCCAAAAGATTTATGAAGATGATGATGTGATGGCCTTTTACGATATTCATCCGAAAGCGGATGTACATTTTCTGGTCATTCCTAAAAAGCACATTCCTACCTATATGGATGTGGAAGAACAGGATCTGCCCCTAATGGGCAAGATTCATTCAACAGTTCAAAAGCTCGCCAGAGAGTTGGAATTGAAAGGATTCCGAGTCATTAATAATTGTGGAAAAGAAGGTGGCCAAGAGGTTTTCCACATCCATTTTCATGTATTAAGCGGCGGAAAATTGGGAACACCAGGTCAAGGTTGATTTCCTAACCCCTCTATAATATAATGAACTTTGACAGACTTTGCCCAAAAGGGTAGAGCTGTTTATGGTTAAGCGGAGGGAGGGAAAATTGTGGCTGAGACTCGTGTTCGTAAAAACGAATCCCTGGATAGTGCACTTCGCCGCTTTAAACGCTCTTGCGCAAAGGACGGCGTTTTGGCAGAGGTAAAAAAACGTAAACATTACGAAAAGCCAAGCGTGCGCCGTAAGAAAAAATCGGAAGCAGCTCGTAAGAGGAAGGTTTACTAATAGGAGGTTCTTATCGTGTCTTTAATAGAAAGATTAAATGAAGATATGAAGCAGGCGATGAAGGACAAAGATAAGGTAAAACTCTCCGTCATCAGAATGGTGCGCTCTGCTGTAAAGAATGCCGAAATAGAAGCGCGCAAAGAGTTGTCTGAAGATGAAGTGCTTGCTGTGCTCAATCGCGAGTTAAAGCAGAGACGTGATTCCCTCCAGGAATTTGAAAAAGCAGGCAGGGAAGATCTTGTTGAAAAGGTAAAGGAAGAGATCGACATCCTTGTTAAATACCTGCCTGAGCAGTTGAGTGAAGAGGAACTTCGTCGCTTGGTTGAGCAAACCATCACAGAAATAGGTGCCAGCTCAAAAGCTGAAATGGGCAAAGTAATGGGGGCTCTTATGCCAAAGGTAAAGGGTCGTGCTGATGGGAAATTGGTCAACCAGATAGTTCAACAATTGTTACAATAGGAATTTATCATGATTTACAATATAAAAGTCAGGTGAGCTCACCTGGCTTTTTGTCTATATCCATGGATACTTTAGTCCATAAACCCTTTGGTATTTCTTTATAAATCGAATTATACTCGTTAAGATCCATGAATTTAGTTAAAACTATTGTATTATTTTTGATTTCTATTCATAATGTTTGGTGAGAGAGAGAAAGAAATCATTACCAATCAAGGAGGAGTAAAAGAATGAAACATATTAAGGTCATTCGTCTCAATCGTCTTCAGGAGACACAAATCTGGGGTGATTGTGCCTATTGTACAGCATCTTGTCAGTCTGCATGTAAATCATCCCTGACTGTAGCCAGCTCGATGTGCTACAAAAAGGTGAATGAAAAGAAGGAAGCTTAATAAAAGGATGTCTGCCATTGTTCATCTCTTTAAACATCGTGGAAAAAACATTGTATTGGATGTAAACAGCAACTCTCTCTTTTCTGTTGATGACTTGGCTGCAGAGGTTATCCATCGTTATCCGTCAACGGATAAAGGGGAATTGATGGATTCTTTATCCAAAGAATTCGGGGAGGCAGCAGTACAGGAAGCGATTCATGAAGTAGAAGAACTGATTAAAGAAGGGGTTCTGTATACTGAACAGTCCTTGCCGACAGATATACGTCTCAATCACGGAAGTATATCTGGGATGTGCCTGCATGTCTCCCATGATTGCAATTTGCGCTGCCGGTACTGTTTTGCCGGAACCGGTCCTTATGGTCAGAAGAGAATGATGATGACCGTAGAGACGGGAAAGAAAGCTTTGGATTTTCTTATTCGTCTTTCCAAGGAGAGCCCTGTTTTGGAAGTCGATTTCTTTGGGGGGGAACCACTGCTCAATTTTGAGGTGATTAAAGAACTGGTGGCATACGGACGACTCAAGGAAAAAGAAACGGGGAAGAAATTTTCCTTTTCACTAACCACCAATGGAACCCATTTAACCGAGGAAGTGGAGCAATTTCTGAATGAAGAAAACATCAACCTTGTTCTTAGCCTTGACGGAAGGCCGGAAGTGAATGACAAAATGAGACCACAGGCTGATGGAAGCGGATCTTTTTCCACCATCTTGCCCAATTTGCAGAGACTGATGTCCAATAGAAGGGGAAGTCAGGACAAAAGATATGGTATAGGGACCTATACTTATTTAAGAGGAACATTTACCAGTGAAAATTTAGATTTCTCCAACGATGTACAGTTTCTAGCGGATATGGGATTTAGTAGAATTTCTATGGAGCCAGTTGTTCTTCCTGAAGGCAGAAAATACAGTTTAAGGGAAGAGCATTTATCTCAAATAAAGGAAGAATATGATCGTTTAACAGACCTGGTAGTTGAACGTTTGGGCACAGAAAAGGAAATATCATTTCATCATTTTGAGATTGATCTTGAAGATGGTCCGTGTTATGCCAAACGCCTTTCGGGCTGTGGAGCCGGTTTTCATTACATTGCTGTTACTCCTGAAGGGGACATTTATCCCTGTCACCAATTTGTTGGGATTCAGGAGATGAAAATGGGTCATCTTGATGAAGGAATCACCCGGGGAGATATTGGCGAAACATTCCAGGAAATCACGGTGCATCAAAAGCCTGCCTGCAGAGACTGCTGGGCTAAATATTTGTGCTGTGGTGGTTGTCATGTGATGCATTATAACTTTCACAACGATCTGACTCAAGTCAACTCTTTCTACTGTGAAATGATTAAGAAACGTCTTGAAGCTGCTTTATACGTGCAAGTGATGATGCAAGAAAAACAGATGAATGAGCAATCTTAACCGTGGATGCTTCCTTTCATAAATGATAAAATGAATAAGGCGAACCATTGACTGAATGAAGCGGTTTATTTCTAAAAATAATCTCATAAGTGGAGATATTTTTACGAAATACCGCTTTTTATTATTGTGATAATGGAATAATAGTTTATGAAACTTTTTATGATTGGAAAACGTATAGAAGTGGAACAAAGAAGAAGGGAGGGAAATGGAATGTTAAAGATTGAACGGCGGAGAATTCTCTTATTGCTATATTCCCTTTTTGTTATAACAGGTCTAATCCCATTTTCAACCTCTCCCGCTTCGGCAGCCGGCGAGCTGGTTTATGTCATTCCTGTAGAGCAGGGTGTAGAGAGGGGGCTTCAAGCTTTTTTGGAAAGATCCTTTACTGAAGCGGAAGAAGCTGGTGCCGATGCCATTATTTTAGAAATTGATACGTTAGGTGGTGAAGTGTCAGCAGCTTGGGATATCGGGGAATTGATCCGGTTTAGTGCCATTCCTGTTACCGCATTTATCAAGGATGAAGCCATCTCGGCCGGCACCTATATAGCTCTAAATGCCAGCACGATTGCCATGGCACCGGGAAGCACAATGGGAGCAGCAGCACCCATTGACTTGGCAGGAAATATGGCTGACAAAAAGGTGGTTTCCACATGGACGAAAAAGATGGTATCAGCGGCTGAACTGAATGGAAGAAATCCTCTAATTGCCGAAGGAATGGTTAACCCAGATGTAGAGATTCCGGGTGTAACCCAAAAGGGTGAATTGATTACATTGGATGCCAAAGAGGCTAAGAGACTGGGATATGCTGACACAATCGCTTCAACCAGGGAAGAAGTCCTTGCGTTTATAGGATTAAAGGATGCAGAAGTTGTAGAAGAAAAGCTGACAACTGCCGAAAAGCTGGCTAGGATTGTAACCAATCCATATGTCATTCCCATTTTATTTGCCATTGGTTTAGGGGGAATCATCTTTGAATTGCTTGCTCCTGGATTTGGTGTTCCTGGAATCGTTGGAATATCTGCCTTTGCCCTGTATTTTTTTGGTCACTATTTAGCCGGTTTTGCAGGATGGGAGGATATCTTTCTCTTTATAGCAGGTATTCTTCTTTTGGTTATAGAGATCTTCGTACCAGGTTTTGGAATATTTGGCTTCCTTGGGATCATCGCCATGATCACCGGTTTGGTGATGGCTTCTTATGATACTGTCTATGGACTTACTTCCCTTGGTATTGCTACCGTTGTTGCTTTTATCGTTGGATTTATTATCTTCAAATATTTTGGTCATCGAGGGATATGGAATCGTTTTATATTGAAGGATGAACAGATTCGTGAGTCAGGGTATGTAGCTCCTAAAGATTATCAGCAGTTACTTGGAAAAGACGGGATTTCTATTACCCCGCTTCGTCCTGCCGGTACTGGAGAGATAGCCGGTGAAAGAGTAGATGTCGTCAGTGAAGGCGGTTTTATTTCTGCGAATCGGCCTATACGTGTGGTTTTGGTTGAAGGTACACGTCTTGTGGTGAGAGAAAGAAAAGAAGATGGGTAACCGTTGATCCAAGCAGGATAAGATAAGTGCTTCAAATGGAGTCTTAAATAATAATGATTTAAATGAGGAGGTAAAAGTCGTGATTGGCTTAGGTTCAATATCTTTTATTCTAATTGTTGGGTTGATTATTATCGCATTGTCAGTATTTTTTACCTTTGTGCCCATCATGTTGTGGATCTCGGCACTGGCTTCAGGAGTTCCTGTTGGTATCATCACCCTGGTTGGAATGCGGTTAAGAAGGGTGATCCCCCATCGGATTGTTAATCCGCTGATTAAGGCAAGGAAAGCCGGATTGGATTTAACAACCAACCAGTTGGAAAGCCACTATTTGGCAGGAGGGAATGTGGATCGGGTGGTTGATGCCCTGATTGCTGCCCAACGAGCCAATATCCCCCTAGGTTTTGAAAGAGCGGCAGCCATTGATTTGGCAGGGCGTGATGTTCTTCAGGCTGTTCAAATGAGTGTTAATCCTAAGGTGATTGAAACACCGGTAGTGGCTGCCGTTGCGATGGATGGCATTGAAGTAAAAGCTAGGGCAAGGGTAACGGTAAGAGCCAATATTGATCGTTTAGTCGGAGGGGCCGGGGAAGAAACGATCATTGCAAGGGTTGGAGAAGGAATCGTCACCACGATAGGTTCTTCTAAAACTCATAAAGATGTTTTGGAAAATCCGGACTCAATATCCCATACCGTTTTAAATAAGGGTTTGGATTCGGGGACTGCCTTTGAAATTTTGTCCATCGATATCGCCGATGTGGATGTGGGGAAAAACATTGGGGCGCAACTGCAAACGGACCAAGCAGAAGCAGACAAAAGAATTGCTCAAGCCAAGGCTGAAGAACGTCGGGCAATGGCTGTTGCTCAGGAGCAAGAGATGAGAGCAAGGGTACAGGAAATGAGGGCAAAGGTAGTAGAAGCAGAGGCCCAGGTGCCTCAAGCAATGGCTGAAGCCCTCAGAACTGGAAAGCTGGGTGTCATGGATTACATGAACATGCAAAACATCATGGCGGATACTGAAATGAGAGGTTCCATTGGAAAGATGGGTCATTCCCATAAACATTCCGATGATAAGAATAAATAGGATGGGAGTTGAATCCCGTGCTTGATTTTTTGATTGAAAATTGGTTGATACTCCTGCTTTTCATCGGTATTTTTTCTTCTATGTTCGGTTCTGACAGAAGAAAAAAGTCTGTACCTCCTCCGGTACGTCCTGCTCCAACTCCCGTTAATATTCCTTGGGAGCCAACAATGGAGGAGACCAAAGATCATGTTCCACAAATGAAAAATGAGGAGAAGGAAATGGGGGAATCCATCTTCATATTGAAAGAAAATCGTACAATGACGGAAGATAATGTAAGTGAAAGTGAAGAAAAAAAACATAGAACGACCCAGGAAGGAGAAAGAACTTCTAAGGAATTTAATCTGACGAGATCGGAAGCAGAAATAGGGGAAGCTCCAGTATTGAATAAACAAGAGGTAGTACGAGGATTGATTTGGTCACAAATACTGGAAAAACCCAGGGGGAGAAATCCCCACCCTGGGTACAGACCCCGTAAATAAACCTAAATTTCTTAGCAATTTCCGTTGATTTCACAAGAAAAACCTTCGGGAATCTTGTCACTATTCAGCTTGGATAACTCTTCTTCGATGATTATCTTTAGTGATTCGGCCGGATGCAAGCCCTGCAGTCTTCTCGTTCCAATAAAAAAGGTAGGTACCGCAGTAATTCTGGCTTCTTCATAGGCATGCTTCAATGCCAGTTGATGAGATTCCCTATACTTTCTTTCTCTTAATGCCTGCCGAAATTCATCTTGATTTAGGCCGATTTCTTTAGCCAAGCGGGTTAGGACATTTATATCGCCAATGTTTTCTCCCTTTTGAAAGAAGGCTGAGAAGATCGAGTGATTATATTCATTTCCCTTACCGTATTGTTTGGCATATTGATATCCTTCAAAGGCTAAATGGGTATGGGGTTGAGGAGAAACTTCTGGCAGTTTCATAAACACACCGAACCTTTCGGCTAGGGGAAGAACTGATTCCCGCCAAGCCCTTTGTAAATATTCTCCTTTAGGTTCTAAAGTTGGTGTCGGGTAAGGTCTCAGTTCGAATGGCATCCATTCAATAGATACATCCTTTCCCCTTGTTGCCTTTTCTAGCGGATCCTCCGCCAGGAAACAATAAGGTCAAACATAATCGGAGTATACTTTAATTTTTAATTTCATTCGATTACCTCCTATACTTTCTAATCGATGATTCGCGAGACAGTATTATTTTCTCATATCATTCGTATAAAATCCTTTTTATTATCATATTTATCTATATGATGATAATTAACAGGATCGTCACGGTGATTGTGCTCAGCAGGGTACTGATCAACGCAATACTTGATACCATTTCCGGTTCACTATCAAATTGCAAAGCATACATGGTTGTAATGGCTGCGGCAGGCATGGCAGCTTCTACGATCATCACTTTTTTCAAAAGAAGTTCAATTGGCATATACCATACCAAGATCCACGCAATGATTGGCGACAAAATCAGGCGGAGGAAAATGCCTAAGGAAATAAAATTCCATCGTATGTGGGTGAGCCGTATTTCTGCAATTTGCATTCCTAGGACCAGCATGATGGTAGGGACAGACGCATCCCCGACAAAAGTAAGGGTTTTAAGCAAATTATCCGGCATTGGAAGCTGGAGCCATCGCCAAAAAATGGCTAACAGTAGAGCATGTACAATCGGCATTTTTAGAACAGAGATAAGGGATTTTTTAAGATCCGCTCTCCCTCTTGCTGCATAATAAATACCGGTTGTACTCATGATAATGGTATGAAAGACCATGATAGCAATGGCGTAGGAAAAAGCCTTATCCCCAAAGGCAAATAAAATGATGGGAGCACCATAATTTCCGTTATTCATAAAAGCAGTGGATAAGATCAGGCCGCTTTCTTCCGAAGCAGAATATTTATTCAGCCTTGAAACCAGCTTTACAACCCAGATGATCACATAGGAAAGAAGGATTCCATAAGCAATAATGTAAACATAGGTCTTGTCCAATTCTGCCTGATAAAATGTTTTAAAAATAAGGGCAGGAAGCATTAAGTAAAGGGCGGTGGTGGAGATGGACTTAATATCCATCTTCATTTTTTTTTGTGCAATATATCCTGCTATAAAAATTAAAAATACGGGTAGAATTACGTTTAAAAATATCACCGCGGCATCTCCTCATCAGTAAATGGATACTCCAAATATATTAACAAGTACGGCAACGAATTTCTATAAAAAATTTTAATTCAACATGAAAATAAGTGGCATGTTGAAAACATGCCACTTCCCCAACAGATGATTCGAGCGGAAATTTAATGTGCTCCCTGTAAAGCAGGTGGTTTGGTGGATTCATCATCCGGTTCCAGTGATAATCTTTCCCCGCCGACATGGATGTATAAGTATGGTTCCTCCTTTCCACCGGTAGCCTGTTTAATACCATTGGAATAATGGGATACAATATCCAGGAAATTTTGTTTTTCACCGGCATCATCCAATTGCCCGATTACATATGCTTCATCCTTTTCTCTATACAAGAGACAAAGATACCCTACGGCATTTCCTTCCTGATTTACGATATTGAGTATTTCACCCTGGTGATGGTGAAACTGTGGTTCCAAGTATAGCAAACTATCCACCCCTTTGTTACATAGAATTCATTTCTATTCTTCCTTAACACCAAAAAGTTATAAATGAATTATTTATTGCATAAAGGTTAAATAGAGCAAAGGGGGCTGACTAGATGAAAAAGTGGAGCCGCCGAATCAGGAAATTAACGGCAGATATCTTGGAATTACCAAAAGATGTAACCTTGGATTTTCCCAGGATTACCATGATCGGACACTTACAGATATATATAGAAAATCACCGCGGAGTTCTGCAGTTTGATCATCGGGAACTCCGTTTGTTGTTAACAAAAGGACAACTTTTGGTAAAAGGAAGCAATCTGGTTATTCGTACCATCTTTAAAGAAGAGGTGTTTTTAGAAGGTGAAATAGAAAGCATCCACTATATTGACTCTAACTTATAGACGGAATGTTCAATATGGACGGTATTAAAGAATTCACTAAGGACAGTCTTCGAGTTCGTACTTAGCGAAGGGGCTAAAGAACGGGAATTAGACCTCAAACTGACTCCACCCTTGAATTACCCAGATGTTTTTGAGGGCTCCGTTCTTTAGCCTCGAAGCGGACATGAATCACTTCTCGCTCGAACTCGACTAGCGGACGTGTGAATCTTTAATGCCATATCTACTAGTCTTGAAGGGGGGAAGGTTATGAGCAACAAATGGCAGCTATGGTTTCAAGGGTTTGTAACCCTTCATGTAAAGGGACGGTATTTGCCGCACCTGATTAATAAGGCCATCCGGGAGAACATAGAAGTGTCCAATATTCATTGGAATGGAGAAGATGAAGGGTTCATTACTATCCCAGTGAAAGATTTTCATCGGTTACGGCCGATGTTAAAGGATACTGAAACACGGATAAGAATCATGAAGAAGAAGGGCTGGCCCTTTGTCGCCTTTCTTGGGAGCAAGCGAAAGGGGTTTCTTCTTGGCGCCATTTTTTTTATCGTTTTTTTGTACATGTTATCATCAATGGTGTGGAAGATTGATGTGGTAGGAACGGAGAAGATTTCCAAAAAAGAGGTTTATCAAGCGGCTTCGCAAATTGGGATTCGGAAAGGAGCTTTTCAGTGGAAGATTCCCGATTTTAAGGAAGCTCGGGAAATGCTTTTAAGCCAATTGAGTGATGCTGCATGGGTTGGAGTTGAAAAAAAAGGAACCAAGATTATTATTACAGTTGTGGAAAAGGTAAAGCCGGAGAAGAATAGATTAATGAATCCCCGTCATTTGGTGGCGAAAAAAAAAGCAATGATTCAAAAGATTATCGTAGAGAAAGGGATTCCTCAAGTAAAACCTTCCCAATGGGTATCAAAAGGGCAAATCTTGGTCTCGGGCCTCATGGGTAATGAAGACAATCAAGAGATCGTGGTTGCAGAAGGAAAGGTTCTTGGTGAAATATGGTATGAATCGGAAATCAATCTCCCTTTATCGATGACGATTTCTGAATACACGGGGAACAAAAAAAACTACTGGAATCTCTTATTAGGAAATTATAAGATCATCTTAAGCCCAGAACAAAGTTCCCCTTATCCCTACTTTGTAGAAAAGCAGAGCAAACGGTACCTTCAATTTTTTAAACGGAAGATTCCTTTTGGTATTGAAAAAAAAACATTTTATGAAGTGAATCAGGAAGAGCTAAATACTGCAGAACAAAAAGCTTACCAATTAGGGTTAAATATGGCTAGGGAGAAGGTTTTAAAACAATCTGATCATATGGGATACATTAAGGATGAAAAAGTTTTGCACCGAAGGGTGGAGAATGGTAAAGTTTATATGAAGATCTATTTTGCTGTCATTGAAGATATTGCTGAAGAACAGCCAATTATTACTGAATCAGAATCAAAACAAGGAGATTGAGCCCATTTGAATGATCTGAAGGATACTGTAACAATCAGATTACATGATACATTAGAAGGCCAGCAGCTGTTTGGCCCCCATGATTCTTTCTTGCGCCTGATAGAAGATGGAACTGATGCTAAAATCATTACTCGGAGTGAAGAACTGATAATCTCTGGAACCTCTGATGAGATCAACCGGTTACGGGAACTTTTTCAGATGATGCTCCGTTTGATTCGAAGGGGATATTCCTTGGCCGAAAGGGATGTAAACTATGCCATTAATCTGTCAAAACGGGGAATGTTGGATGAATTAATCGATCTTTTTGAAGAAGAGATCGGCATTACCTTTCGGCAGAAACCGATTCGAGCCAAAACCCTGGGGCAAAAGCATTACGTCACCATGATTAGAAAAAAGGATATTGTTTTCGGAATTGGTCCAGCAGGTACCGGTAAAACCTATTTAGCGGTTGTCATGGCCGTAATGGCCTTAAAGCGGGGAGAAGTGAAGAGAATCATCCTAACCCGGCCAGCTGTTGAGGCTGGGGAAAGCTTAGGGTTTTTGCCTGGTGATTTGCAGGAAAAGGTAGACCCATACCTCCGACCTCTTTATGATGCGTTATATGATGTGATGGGGGCGGAAGCGGTTGCCCGTTTTATGGAAAAAGGAATAATTGAAGTGGCACCCCTTGCTTATATGAGGGGGAGAACATTAGATGACTCTTTTGTTATTCTGGATGAAGCACAAAATACCACTCCAGAGCAAATGAAAATGTTTCTCACCCGCCTTGGCTTTGGTTCTAAGATGGTCGTCACCGGAGACATCACTCAGATCGACCTGCCAAGGGGAAAACGTTCTGGATTAATTGAAGCACAACGCATATTATCTTCTATTCAAGAGTTGGCTTTTGTTTATTTTCAAGAATCTGATGTTGTTCGTCACAGCCTGGTACAGAAAATTATCCAAGCCTACCAACAACAAGTATAGGAACTATAGGGGCGTGTGAATCCTTAGTTCCACTATGGCAGACCTGTAAATTTTTCAGGTTCGTTTCTATGTTGGATAAATGGGATAGGCTAGGCAGGGGAGACGATAATGGTGAAAAAAAGTCAATTTAAAATTTCTTTTCAGGATAAGCTGCTTCGTTGGAAGGAAAGCCGTTTTTTTCGCACATTTTTCTTTCTCATTTTGGGGGTTGTTATCTTTATTCATTTAATGGGACGAGTTACCCCCGAAACTTATGATTATACAATCGGCAGCGTTGTGGAAAAAGATATTCTTTCTCCGATCACCATTGAGGATAAAGAAGCAACACAAAAATTGATGGACAAGGCTGCTTCAGAGGTAAGTCCTATTTATAAAAAGGATGATACCATCACAGCCAATCAATTGGATGTATTAGATTCCATATTTGCCAAGGCGAAAGAACTTTCGGTGAATGGAACGATGTCCGTTCAGGAAAAAGTGGATAAAATCAAGTTGGAGATTCCATACGAACTGTCAAAGGATTCCTATATTACCCTGGTTTCCCTGGCACCGGAAACCATTTCAACCATTCGGGCCATCACCAAAAATATTGTAAGTGAAATTCTTCTTGCCGGAGTGAAGGAGGTAGATGGTGGAGTAAAACGGGCCATCGAAAGAGTGAATGAACAATTAGTTTCTGTAGATTTGGAAAGCAGTGCCAGAAAGGTTGCCCAGGAATTAGCCAGGGGAAGCATTGTTCCTAATGTATTGTACAATCAGGAGGAAACCAACCGTTTGCGTTTGGAAGCAAGGCAAAATGTGCAGCCTGTGATCATTGAAAAGGGACAAATCCTCTTAGAATCCAATCAGGTGATTACCAAAGAGGTCTACCGTCAATTAAATCTGGTAGGGTTACTTTCCAAGAAGGTTAATTATTGGCCCTATGCCGGTCTTTTCCTGCTTGTTGTCATTTTGGTTCTATTTCTGTACCTATATATGGAGCATAAACAGGGTGTGATTGCCAAGGATAATTCCTATCTGCTGATTTATGTTCTGATTTTCTCCATTAATCTGGTGGGAATGAAGGTAGTCAGTTTGGGACAAAACTTAGAATATACCTCCATTGGTTTTTTGGCTCCTGTGGCCTTTGCCTCTATCTTGATCACTTTGCTGATTGATATGGATTTGGCGATCATAACTAGCGTTGTTTTTATGATTATTGCTAGTTTGATGTTTAATGGCGAATTGCTGGAATTATTTGATTTTAGGTATGGAATCGCTGCCTTGGTGAGCAGTACTGTTGGCGCATTCTCCCTTGGAAAAGTAAATCGAAGATCCAGTATTTTTAAGGCAGGTTTTTATGTTTCTTTGGCCAATATGGTCGTGATTCTTCTTTTTGCCATGCTGTTAAGCAAATCTTATAATGTTCCCGAAGTTGCCGTTGCTCTTGTTTATGGGGCAATGAGTGGGTTGATTTCAGCGATATTGGCCATGGGTATGCTGCCAATTTTTGAAGGGGCCTTTGGGATACTGTCTGTCTTGAAATTAATTGAACTGTCGAATCCCAACCACCCTCTTTTAAGAAAACTGTTGATTGAAACCCCTGGTACCTATCATCACAGTGTGGTTGTGGGAAATCTTTCCGAGGCAGCAGCTGAAGCCATTGGTGCAAATGGGTTGCTGGCTAGGGTAGGCTCCTATTATCATGATATAGGGAAAACGAAACGTCCCAGATTCTTTATTGAAAATCAATTTAATATGGAAAACCCCCATGATAAAATTTCTCCAAGTTTAAGCAAAACGATTATTATTGCTCATCCCTATGATGGGGTTAATATGCTGAAAGAATATAAAATCCCGAAACCAATTCAGGATATTGCAGAACAGCATCATGGCACCACTTTGTTAAAGTATTTTTATCATAAGGCAAAACAGCAAACCAGTGGAGAGGTTCTTGAATCAGATTATCGGTATCCGGGACCGAAGGCTCAAAGCAAGGAAGCTGCTATTGTCGGCATATGTGATTCAGTGGAAGCAGCCATTCGCTCCATGTCTAAGGTGAATCCGGACAAGATCGAGTCTCTGGTAAGAAAAATCATTAAGGACCGGTTAGATGACGGACAATTAAATGAGTGTGATCTGACGTTTAAAGAATTGGAATTGATTACAAAAAGCATTTGTGAAACATTGAATGGAACCTTCCACTCCCGTATTGAGTACCCAAAGGACGAGAAGGAGATCGAGGTGAAAAGGGCTTGAAAGCAAAGATGTTGGACGTGGATATTATGGAAGATGAATCCTTTCAATTGACCCCTGAACAGATTGAATTGATTGACAGGGTTTTGCAAAAGGCAGCAGAATTGGAAGGGCTGAAAAAGGGGGAAGTATCCGTTTCACTGGTTGGTGATGAGGAGATTCAGCAATTGAATAAAGAGTATAGGGGTATCAACCGCCCGACGGATGTCCTTTCTTTTGCCATTGAAGAAATGGGAGAAGGAGAAGATATGATTTATTTTGAAGAGAGCGGGCAAGAAGCCGAGGATTACCCTGCGTTATTGGGGGATATTATCATTTCTATTCCCCGGGCAATGAAACAGGCAGAGGAATACAACCATAGTTTTGAACGGGAATTGGGTTTTCTGGTTGTTCACGGATTTCTTCATTTGTTGGGTTACGACCATCAAACAGAAGAAGAAGAGAAGAAAATGTTTTCCAGACAGGAAGAAGTGCTACAGGCTATCCACTTATTCAGGTGATGGACATGGAAGGGTGGAAAAAGTTACTCAAAAGCTTTGGATTTGGCTTTCAGGGAATCTTTTACACGATAAAGACCCAACGAAATATGAAAATTCATCTATTTGTAGCGATTATCGTACTTCTTGTTTTCCGTTTGGTTTCTCCACCTTTAATTCATGTGGCGATTATTTTGATTGTCATTTTCCTGGTTTTTGCTTTTGAAATGATAAATACAGCCATAGAAGTGATCGTAGATATGGTAAGTCCTGAGTTTCATCCATTGGCAAAGGCGGCAAAGGATATAGCTGCCGGGGCAGTTCTGACCATGGCCATTTTGTCAGTAATTGTTGGTTCTATCCTTCTCTTACCAGATTTATGGAAAAAAATAGCAGAAATCTTATGATGATATAGACGGACTAAAGAATTCACTAGGACAGCTTTCGAGTTCGAGCGAAGAGCAGAGGCTAAAGAACGGGAATTAGCCCTTAAACAGACACTATCTTTGAAATATCCAGATGTTTTTGAGAGCTCTACATGATATATAACAGTTGAGGTGAAGAGATCAGTATGGATAAAATAAACAAAGAAGATATAATCAATGAAGCCAAGGAAGCAAGGGAGAGGGCATATACTCCTTATTCCCGTTTTAAGGTAGGGGCGGCACTGTTGACAAAAGACGGGGAGCTTATCAAAGGGTGCAATATTGAAAATGCGTCCTACGGTTTGACCAATTGTGCAGAAAGAACTGCCTTATTTAAAGCGGTTTCCGAAGGAAAAAATGACTTTGCGATGATGGCTGTTGTGGCAGATACCGATGGACCTGTCTCTCCATGCGGCGCATGCAGACAGGTGATTGTTGAATTTTGTCCTCCGGATATGCCTGTTCTTCTGGCCAACATGAAGGGAAGAGTTTATGAGACAACCGTTGCCGATTTGCTGCCGGGAGCATTTACACAGGAGGATCTTCATGGGAAAAAATGAGTATAAATCGGGTTTTGTTACGATCATTGGAAGGCCTAATGTGGGGAAGTCTACGTTATTAAACCAGATTATCGGCCAAAAAATCGCCATTATGTCTGACAAGCCCCAGACGACTAGAAATAAAATACAAGCCGTTTATACGACAGAAGTAGGACAAGTTGTTTTTATTGATACCCCGGGGATACATAAACCGAAGAACAAGCTTGGGGATTTTATGGTACACTTGGCCCTTCGAACCTTAATGGAGGTGGATCTCGTTTTATTTTTGACAGATGTCACTCAGAAGTTGGGACCTGGTGACCGTTACATTATTGAACAATTAAACCATATCAAAACCCCAGTCTTTCTCGTGGTAAACAAAATAGACCAAGTTCATCCGGATGATCTGTTGCCTTATATTGATGAGTACCGTTCCCTTTTTTCATTTAAGGAAATTATCCCGATCTCTGCTTTGCAGGGGAATAATGTGACTACTTTGTTGCAGCAAATTCTTTACATGTTGCCAGAAGGGCCCCAATATTATCCAGCGGATCAAATTACAGACCATCCAGAACAATTTATCATTACAGAGTTGATCCGTGAGAAGGTTCTTCATTTGACCAGGGAAGAGATTCCCCATTCAATTGCGGTGGTTATAGAGGAGATGGATGAACGGGAAAACAATACCATTTACGTCCGAGCCGTTATCTATACGGAAAGGGATTCCCAAAAGGGAATTCTGATTGGTAAGAAGGGTTCCATGTTAAAGGAGATTGGAAAGCAAGCAAGGGAAGATATCGAAAATTTGCTGGGATCGAAAATTTTTCTTGATTTATGGGTGAAGGTGAAAAGAGACTGGAGAAATCAAGAGTTTTATCTCAGGAATTTTGGCTATCGAAAAGATGAATGACAATTTTTCCAAGGCATAGAAGATGAATTCAGGGTCATCCTAAACTTATCGCGAACATTCAATTAAGGATCTACAGTCACAGAAAGGATGATACGAATGCGAGACTTTTCGTGGAAGTATTTTGAAGTGACTGGTGATATTGAGGCCTACCTTCTCTATAAGGATATTCACGGGAGATATAGAAAACCAGAGGAATCGGTCATTGATGATTCTACTGAAGAAGGGCAGCCTGAGTAACAATCTCTGTGCCGTGGGGGATGGAGAGGAACACCAATGTTGAGTAAAGCCGAAGGGATTGTTATCCGCAGCGTGGATTACGGAGAGGGAAACAAAATTATTACCCTTTACACTCGGGAATGGGGAAAGATCGGAGCCATGGCCAGGGGGGCCAAGAAAACGAAGAGCAGGCTTTCCTCTGTTTCTCAGGTGTTAACCCATGGCATATATCTTCTCCATACGGGTTCACAGCTGGGCAATATAAGCCAAGGAGAGATTATTTCTTCTTTTCAGGAGATACGACAAGATTTAACCAAAACTTCCTATGCACTTTATTATTTTGAACTAATGGATCGATTGACAGAGGAACGTGAAAGGAATACCGATCTTTTTGAACTTTTGCTCACCACGTTGCAATACCTTTCTGCTGGAAAAGATGAAGAAATACTAACCAGAATATTTGAAGTGAAGATCCTGCAGGCAAGTGGGTACCAACCCCGTTTGGAAAGGTGTATGAAATGTCAGGGAAACGATCTTCCCATGTTTTTCAGTATTACGGAGGGGGGAATTCTCTGCATGGCTTGTTCCCGTCTTGACAAAGATGCAGTTTCTCTATTGCCCGGAACCTTAAAGCTCCTTCGATTATTTCAAACTATTGACGTGAAGAGATTAGGGAACATTTCTGTTTCCCCACAAACGAAGGGTCAGCTGGATCAGGTTCTCCGCCGCTTTATGGAAACCCACACGGGATTACAGCTAAAATCAAGGCGTTTTCTAGATCAATTAGACCGGTTGAGGTGACATCATGAGTTATGCTACTGAGAATCCGTTGATAGATATGATACAGAGACACACCGGATGCAATGAAGAAAAGGCTATAAAGACATTGTTGGAAGCGGATAATGAGGTAATGGAAGCCATTGCTATCATTGAAAGGGAAAATAAGGGAAGGGAAAATCAGGAAAATACTTGGAAAGAGCAAATCAGATTATCCGGACTGGACCTTTGGAGTACCATCAGAGAACTGGTAAAAGAAGTGAATACGGTACGAATCTCCGTTTATGAAGGAAAGAGAGAATTGGTTTCTTTACCTGTTACCATTGGTGGTCTACTGGCTTACTGGTTTCCTCGGATATCCCTTATAGGATTGACGGCAATGTTGGTAAAAAAATATACGCTGGTGGTGGAAAGACGGGTTTGACAATCCCGTTTTTTTTCGCTATATTTGTAATCACATATCGGATAAAATGGATGCAGTGAAGGAAAGGAGTAACCAATTTTCCTGCTTCATGAGTGGGTAAGCCGTATTTTGTCGGCAAATACTCTCAAGCGAGTTGGGGACGGTGGAAGCCCAATAGCAGGTATTGGTGAAGGGCGTTCTGGAGCATCGATTTGGAAAGAGGGCTAATTGGATATTAGCCAAATAGGGTGGAACCGCGAGAAAGTACTCGTCCCTATGCTAGGAGCATGGAGGCGGGTTTTTTATTTCTTTATAGCTGAAACATTGTTCTCACGTCGGTCTGTTATATCTGGACGGAGAATTTCCTTTCTAATCTGAACGATTTTTGAATTCCATCTTAGTAAAGACTTTCTGGCGAGGATAAAGCTGAGGGTAGTCTCACTACTTTGATTTACCCAGATGTTCCCGAAGCACCGAGTCAGAAAGTCTGAACGGACACTAATACTTCTTTGCAGGAATTCAAGCAGAGAGAAGATAGAAAGGAAATTCTCCTACAAAGATGATTACAGCGAACAGTAATTATAATAATGTACATTTTTTTGGAGGTGCCAAAATGAATTTTCAGCAAATCATCCTTACTTTGCAAAACTTTTGGGCAGAAAGAAATTGTTTAATCGTTCAGCCCTATGACGTGGAAAAGGGAGCAGGAACGATGAATCCCATGACATTTTTAAGAAGCATCGGGCCGGAGCCTTGGAACGTGGCTTATGTAGAGCCTTCCCGAAGACCGGTTGACGGCCGTTATGGGGAGAATCCAAACCGGTTGTATCAGCACCATCAGTTTCAAGTGATTATGAAGCCGTCCCCCGATAATATTCAGGAAATTTATCTGGATAGTTTGAAAGCCTTAGGGATTGATCCTCTTCTCCATGATATCCGGTTTGTAGAGGATAATTGGGAAGCGCCAACCCTGGGGGCCTGGGGGCTTGGTTGGGAAGTATGGCTGGATGGAATGGAGATTACCCAATTTACTTACTTCCAACAGGTGGGTGGATTGGATTGCCATCCGGTATCCGTTGAAATTACTTATGGACTTGAACGGTTGGCATCTTATATTCAGGAAAAGGAAAACGTATTTGATCTGGAATGGGTGAATGGATTTACCTATGGAGATGTGTTCCATCAGCCGGAATATGAACATTCCAAATACACCTTTGAAGTGTCAGACAGCAGCATGTTGTTTTCCCTGTTTAATACCTATGAACAGGAAGCGAAAAGGGCGATGGAACAGAACTTGGTTTTTCCGGCATATGATTATGTATTAAAATGCTCCCATACCTTTAATCTGCTGGATGCCAGGGGAGCCATCAGTGTGACGGAAAGAACCGGGTATATTGGCAGGGTAAGAAACTTGGCCCGCCAGGTTGCACAAACCTATTATCAGGAACGGGAAAAATTAGGCTTTCCCATGTTGACTCGTTTGGAGGTGAAGTAAATGGCAAAGGATTTGCTGTTGGAAATCGGATTGGAAGAAATCCCGGCCCGATTTGTAGAAGGGGCAATGAACCAATTAAAAGAGAAAGTGACTGAATGGCTGCAAAACCAGCGGATACCTTTTGGTGAGGCGACTGCTTATGCTACTCCCCGCCGCCTGTCGGTCCTTGTTCAGACGGTATCTGAAAAGCAAGAGGATTTGGATGAAGAAGCAAAGGGACCTTCTAAGAAAATTGCTCTGGATCAGGAAGGGAACTGGACGAAAGCGGCCGAAGGCTTTGCCAGGGGACAGGGAGTCACGGTCAATGATTTGTATTTTAAAGAAGTCAATGGAAACGAGTATGTTTTCGTTAGAAAACGCTCGGCGGGTACGGAAACAAAAAAACTCCTGCCACAATTGGAACAGGTGATCACCGGGATGACCTTCCCGAAGAATATGCGATGGGGAAGCTTCGACCTTCGATATGTTCGGCCCATTCGATGGCTGGTAGCCCTTTTTGGCGAAGAGATCATTCCCTTTGAAATCGCTGGTGTTCAAACAGGAAATCTTTCGAGGGGACACCGCTTCCTTGGAAACGAAGTGACCATACCTGCTCCTGAATTCTATCAGGAGATGCTGTTGAAAGAATTTGTCATCGTTGATGTGGAACAGCGAAAGAATTTGATTGTTGAGCAGATTCGCCGCCTTTCCGCAGACAAGGGTTGGGTGATCCCAATCGATGAGGAACTCCTGGAAGAAGTCACTTATATTGTTGAGTATCCGACGGTTTTATACGGTTCATTTGATCAGGAGTTCTTAAAGATTCCACAGGAAGTACTGGTCACTTCCATGCGGGAACATCAGCGTTATTTCCCGGTAGAAGATAAAGAGGGCAATCTTCTTCCCCACTTTGTGACGGTAAGGAACGGGGATGACCGAAATCTGGAAGGCGTGGCCAAAGGAAATGAAAAGGTCCTTCGTGCCCGGTTGGCTGATGCCCGGTTCTTCTATGAAGAGGACCAGAAGGTATCCATTTCCTCCCGATTGTCCAAATTGGAGAACGTGGTATTTCATGAAGAATTGGGGACGATATCAGACAAGGTTCAGCGAATTCGTGAGATTTCCGGTGAAATCTGTGAATTGTTAAAGCTGGATGAAGATAAAGTGGAGAAAGTGGATCGAATTGCCGAAATCTGCAAGTTTGACCTGGTCACCAATATGGTATATGAATTCCCTGAACTTCAGGGAATCATGGGGGAAAAATACGCCAGAATAGCAGGGGAAGATGAGGAAGTAGCCAAGGGTATTTTCGAACATTATCTGCCCCGATTTGCCGGAGATCAGCTCCCTTCCACCGTCACAGGAGGTCTTGTCAGCATCTCTGATAAACTGGACACCATCGTAGGCTGCTTTGGCATTGGCATTATTCCAACAGGTTCCCAGGACCCCTATGGCTTAAGAAGGCAGGCGGCCGGAGTGGTTTCCATTCTTTTGGATCAGGATTTGCCGGTCACCCTTGACCAGCTCTTTACCATTACCCTGAATACCTTTCACAAACGGCAGCTGTTGAAAAGAAAGGTGGAAGAAGTAAGAAAAGATCTGTATGATTTCTTTACCCTGCGTCTGAAAAATACCCTTCAGGAAAGAAATACCCGCTATGATGTGATCGATGCTGTGCTGCAGGTGGATATTTCACAGGTAAAACGAGTGGTCAAAAAGGCTGACATCCTGATGGAACAACTGAAAGAAGAATCCTTTAAAGGAACGGTTGAAGCCTTTACTCGGGTATTTAATCTGGCAGGAAAGGGAGAAGAGGAAGAGATAAACACCGACCTTTTCTTGGAAGAAGCAGAGCGAGAGCTATATAAAGCATTTATGGCAAGTGCGGAGAAAGTACATGAAGCCGATAAGGAAGAGGATATGGATGCTTATTATGCTGCATTGCAGGTGTTGAAGCCCTCCATTGACCAATTCTTTGAACAAGTCATGGTGATGGTGGATGATGAGCAGGTAAGAAACAATCGCCTTGCTCTCCTAAAGAAATTGGATCGTTTAATCAAATCTTTCGCCGATTTTAATAAGATTGTTTTTGCATAAAACCTGACAAACCCCTTCACTAGGTAAAGAACATTGCGACATGCAGTGGTTCCCGAAGTGAAAACTTATACGGAATATTTGAAAATGAACCTATTCCTGACAAAAAAGAGTAAAGGAATCGATTGTAACCCAATTGCAACTCCCTTTTACTATTCTTAGAATAACACATACATAAAGGGAGAGATTGTTGGTGAGTTGGGAAACCGATTGGCTGGAAAGCAGGAGCCGGTTAACTCCTGAACATACGGCTGTCATTGATGGGGAAACAGGAGAGCAGTGGAGTTATGGTCAGCTGAATCAGCGGGCCTGTCATTTGGCAGCATATTTGCGTTCATTAGGGATTGTGAAAGGGGATCGGATCGCCTATTTATCCCCAAATCATATCAGTACCTTTGATTTTTTATTTGCCTGTATGAAGCTGGGGGCTATTTTTGTCCCTTTGAATTGGAGATTGTCTGTCCATGAATTAAACTACATGTTGCATGACTGTACCCCCAAATTATTGACTTACCACGGAAGTTTGGAAGCGTTGGCCAGTGAATTGACCGTTCCCTTCCGGTTGCCCGTGGATAAATCGGATGATGGACATCTGCCTCGACTGGATCATCATTTTTTCTCGGAAAACGTGGAAGAAAAAGATCCTTTGGCTATTATCTATACAGGGGGAACAACCGGAAAACCAAAGGGAGTCTTGTTGTCCCATCGGGCCATCTCCTGGAATTCAATTAATACCATCCTTAGCTGGGACCTTTCCGCCAAGGATGTGACGTTGACACTGCTTCCCATGTTTCATACCGGAGGGTTGAATGCCCTTTCCATCCCCATCCTTCATATGGGGGGCACGGTAGTCCTTGCAAGGGGATTTGATCCGGTAAAAACCATTCGAATGATCAATCAATATCAATGTACCATTGTATTAATGGTTCCCACGATGTATCACATGCTGATTCAAACAAAGGAATTTGAGGAATCTGGCTTTCCCAGTATGCATACCTTTCTTTCCGGCGGGGCACCCTGCCAGCATACGATTTATCAAGCCTTTGAAGCGAAGGGACTGGCTTTTAAAGAGGGGTATGGACTAACCGAGGCAGGACCAAACAACTTCTTTATTGATCCTTCTGAATCCCGGAAGAAGAGGGGTTCAGTGGGAAAAACAATGATGTATAACAGGGTCAAGCTGGTGGATTCCAGTGGAGCGGAAGTAAAACCAGGGGAGGTTGGCGAAATCATGATTCAAGGGCCCCATGTGTTTTCCGGCTATTGGAACAACCCTGAAGCCACTAATGAAACCATCATCGATGGATGGTTATACACAGGGGATTTAGGGAAACGGGATGAGGACGGATATTTTTATATCGTTGGAAGAAAAAAAGATATGATTATTACCGGGGGAGAAAATGTATATCCTCTGGAGGTGGAACATCTGCTCAGTCAGCATCCGGCTGTGGATGAAGTGGCGGTCGTCGGTCTGCCCGATGAGAAATGGGGAGAAGTGGTGACTGCAGTCCTTGTGTTGAAAAAAGGAGCATCACTTACTGCCGATCAGTTGAAGGAGTACTGTTCCGGGCAGCTAGGCAAGTATAAAGTTCCGAAAAAATTTATCATCTTGAAGGAACTACCTAAAACCCCTGTTGGCAAAATTGACAAAAAAGAAATCATGAGAAGTTTGAGATAAACCCTGGTGATTTGCTTGGTGAAATCACCAGGTTTTTTCTTTAAATCAACAGCAATTTTACCCGGACTTTTTGATAACACAAGGCTTTGTTCATATTCTCTTCTATGATAAATTAATAGGAAAGGAGAGTCTGACGGGGGGGTGAAAGCGAGATGAGCGGGAGAATAAACATCTTAAATACCAAACTGTTGCCACCTCGATTAAAACATCATATATTGAGGCGTCCTTCCTTGACAAGGAAAATGAAACAGTTGATCGATTACCCTCTCACATTGATCCATTCCGGTCCCGGATATGGGAAGAGCACTGCGATTTCGTCCTTCTTGCGTGATCAAACCATTTCCTATTGCTGGTACAGCATTTCAGAGAATGATGATGAGATTATCCCCTTTGTCACGTATCTGATTCATGCCCTTAGAACTCAGGTCCCCTCCTTTGGAGGAGAATGGCTTGAAAAAATGACAAAAGGAGAACGATTCATTCGGGAAGAAGAGATTCGTTCGCTATGTTCAGAATTCGTCAATGAACTCACCTTTTTATCCAGGGAGTTGCTGCTGGTTCTTGATGATTTTCATCTGGTTGAGCATTCTGCCGGCATCAGGCAGTGGATGGTTTGGTTCATTCAGCATTTGCCCGAACATATTCATCTTGTTGTATCCAGCCGAACGAGGCCCGATTGGGACCTGTTAACCCAGATGAAGGTAAAAGGAAATTTGTTGGAACTTACAGAAAAAGACCTGGCTTTCAAAGAAGAAGAGATAGATGTCCTGTTTTCAGATAGCTATGAATTTCCTCTTACGCCTAACCAGGTGAAACAAATCTATAAGAAAACAGAAGGATGGGTTATTGCAATCCAAATGATTTGGCAGCAGCTGATGGCCAAGGGAGATTTAAAAAAGATACTGGAGAGTAACGCCGAATCCATGGAAGATTTGTTCTCTTTTCTTGCCATGGAAGTCCTGATGAAACAACCCTATGAAATCCAGAGATTTTTGCTGGAAACCAGCATCTTTGACCCATTGACAGAGTCTGTATGTGACGAGGTGATCAAACAGGAAAATTCCAGACAAATGTTGGAGATGCTAAGCAACAAAAATTTGTTTCTGATTCATGTGGGAGATCATCAGTATCGGTATCATGCCCTATTTAAGGATTTCCTGCAGCAGGAGCTGAAGAAGAACGTCTACCGGTATGTGGAACTTCATCGTTTAGCTGCCCGATATTATCAATCAAACAATCAACAGGATCAGGCCATTTTTCATCTTCAGTCCATTGGTGAACATGAAGCGTTGGCAGAATTGCTTCATACATATGGAAGGAAAATGTTGGAGAATGGGCAGCTGGAAAGCTTGTTGGAAATCGTTCAAAAGATTCCTGTTCCGGTGAAAGACAGATACTCCTTGATCTGGGTCTATGAGGGCGAAGTCTATCGTTTTCGCTGTTTATACGAAAATGCCATGGGCTGCTATACTAAAGCGGAAGAGCTGGCAAGAGATGCCGGGGACGCCTATGGCGAAAGTGCTGCCTTGGAAGGACAGGCAAAAATTTATCTTGATACGATTCAACCGGGAAAGGCAGACTTCTTTTTAAAGAAAGCGATTCAAGTCATGAATAAAATAGAGGATCCATTGGAAGAAACTCGGATCCGTTTATACAGTTTCATGACTGAAAACTTGATTAATTCAGGCCGTGCAACCGAAGCGGGAAAATGGTTTGGAGAAATAAGGAAGATCAGATCAGATTTTCAGGATCAACAATTGGAAGCCAGGCTTCATTTGAGGACAGGGAAGCTTCAATCTGCCCGGAAGATTCTCGAAAGAGGGAAACAGGATGAAGATGTAAGGGACCAAAAACATCTGTCCCGCTCCCATAGGGAGACGGATCTTCTGCTCTCCCTGATCCATTCTTTCATGGGAGAGCCCGAGAAAGCCAAGATATTGGCGGAAACTGGAATTATGCAGGGAGTAAAATGCAAGGCTCCATTTGTGGAGGCCGTTGGCTGGATGAGGATGGGCCATGCGGTGCAAATGTTAACCAAATATGATCTGGAAATGGCCATCCACTGCTATAAAACGTCGCTGGAAATTATGGATCAGTTGAATGTCTCCCGGGGCAAGGCTGAACCTTTAATGGGACTGTCTCTGCTTCATGGATATGATGGCTCATTGGATTTAACGGTGCAATACGGGGAACAGGCACTGGCAGAGACGGAACGGGTAAATGATTTCTGGCTGTCTACCCTGATCCGGTTAGGAATGGGAGTCTCTTATGTCAATCATCAACAGTGGCAGCAAGCGTTACTTATTCTGGAACAATGTAAAGAGGCCTTTAACCAGTGTGGAGATAGCTATGGTTTGACAGTGACTTATCTGTGGCAGTCCATGATGTTTTTCTTCACAGAAGACTGGAATTCATTTGATAAATATATGGGACGCTTCTTGAAGCTGATGCAGCTGGGAGAATATGAATTTCTCATTCAAAACCGTACAATGTTTGGACCACGAGATATTCAGAGGATCGTTCCCCTGTTGCTGGAAGCCCAAAAAAGGAAAGTTCACGGACGCTATGTTTCCCGATTGTTAACAGAATTAGGGATTGACAATGTGAACTCCCATCCGGGATACACCTTGCGGGTTCAAACATTGGGAAAATTTCGGGTATGGCTTGGGGAGAAGGAAGTGGAAGAAAAGGATTGGCAAAGAGGAAAAGCAAAGGAACTTTTTCAATTAATGATAACAAAAAGACAAAAACTGCTGCCAAAGGAAAAAATTCTCTCTCTATTATGGCCTGAGTTGGATGAAAAGGCGGGATCCAGGGACTTTAAAGTGGCCCTGAATGCCTTAAACAAAGCATTGGAGCCCAATCGAACGGCAAGATCTGCCCCCTTTTTTATACAACGGGAGGGCTCTTCATACGGATTAAATTTTGGTACAGGGATTCAGTTGGATACCATGGAATTTGAGCGGTGGATTCAGGATGGCCTTGAAGAAAAAGATCATTTTAAGGCTCGCATCTGGCTGCAGCAGGGTCTGGAATTTTATGAAGGGGATTATCTCCCGGATCGACTCTATGATGATTGGTGTATTGAGGAACGGGAGAGGTTCAAGGATTTGTTCTTAAGGGGAGCGGAAAGGCTTGCCCAGCTTTATGTGGAAGTGGAAGATTATGATCAGGCGATCCCCTGGTGTGAAGAGATCTTGAAAAAGGACCCCTGTTGGGAAGAAGCTTATCGGTTATTGATGTTTTGTTATTACCAAAAAAAGAATCGTTCCCAGGCATTAAAGTGGTACCAACGATGCTGTGATCATCTGGAAAAAGAGATGGGGGTTTCCCCAATGATTACCACAAAACAAATGTATACGATGATTAAGCAGATGGAGTGACATATCCCCTCTTCGTTTTTTGGGTGAAGAGGTTTATTTTTTATACTATTAAGATGATTTTTAATTATATAAGAAAAACTATTGAAAAATTTCAGATAATTAATTATAATCAAAAACTGAGAGGTGAATCATATGTCAGAAAAAACGATTCAAGCAGATGGGTTACAAATGCCATTAACCAAAAAAGGAGCAAAAACCAGACAAAAATTGCTGGATACTGCTGAGAAAGTATTTGGAAGGAAGGGCTATTTTAATGCCTCCGTTGTGGATATTACGCAACAGGCCAATGTTGCCCAAGGGACTTTTTACAATTATTTTTCATCCAAGCTGGAGATCTTTGAAGCATTGGTGAAGCAGTTAAGTCAAGATTTTAGGAATCAGATCAGGTCCGAAGTGGCGAACGCACGCAATTTTGAAGAGGCACAACGGATCGGATTTCGCACCTTCTTCCAATGGGTGAAAAATCACCGGGACCTGTACAGCATTGTGCAACAGGCAGTTTTGGTGGATGAGGAACTTTACCGCCGGTATTATGAAAGGATTGCAAGCGGTTACATCAAAGGGATTGAAGAGGCCATTGGGCAAAAGGAAATACAATCGTTTGATCCGGAAACCGTCGCGTATTGCTTGATGGGAATCAGTCAATTTATCGGGATGAGATGGGTGTATTGGGAAAACCAGGATGTCCCCGATCGCGTGTTTAACGATATGATGAACTTCATTTTTAAAGGCCTTTCAAGGGGGAGAAAGAATGAACGGGATTGTCTATTGGATTGACAAGCGGGGTGAAATCACTCCTGAACGAACAGCGTTAATCGGAGAGGACAGAAGCCTCAATTATTATCAAATGAGCAAGGAAATCAATCGGGTGGCCAGAATGCTGACTGAAGTCTATCAATTGCAAAAAGGGGACCGTGTGGCGATTCTGGCCATGAATGGAATTGAGTACTTGATTCTGCTTTTTGCCCTGGCCAAAATCGAATGTATCGCTGTTCCTTTAAATATTCGCCTTTCTGCAAGGGAATTGGAGTTCCAGATGAAAGATAGCGGAACAAAATTGCTGATCACGGAAAGCGAATTTACAAGCGTTGTGGGACAGTTGCAGGATTTAATGGAAATAAAAGAGATCGCATGGCTGGACAGCAGCGGCCCCTCGCTTTCACTGTTTGACCAAGCGGCCAAATATTCAACCGATCCGTTTAGGGTTGAATCGGTGGATGGCTCATCTCCCTACTTGATTTGCTATACCTCAGGAACAACGGGCCGTCCCAAGGGTGCCGTACTTACACAGGAAAATATGTTTTGGAATGCTTTAAACTGCAACCTGGCCATTGATATTACCTCAGAAGATCACATTTTAACCCTTCTGCCCCTTTTTCATATCGGAGGAATTGGCTTGTTTGCCTTCCCTGCCTTACTGGCGGGAGGGACAGTTATTGTACCCCGAAAGTTTAATCCGGAACAGGCCCTTTCCATGATTGAAGAGCAGCGGGTTACCATTGTGATGGGGGTCCCTGCTATCCATGATGCCCTTCGAAAAAGTCCGAAATTTGCTGTAACTGATTTTAGCAGTATTCGCTGGCTGTATAGCGGTGGAGCACCCTGTGCCCATGAATTAATCTCATTCTTTCTTGACAGGGGAATTCCCTTTGGTCAGGGGTTTGGAATGACGGAAACCTCCCCTACCGTGTTTATGCTGTCAAAGGAGGATTATCAACGAAAAATCGGCTCCATTGGAAAACCGGCCCTGTTTTGTGATATCCGAATTGTGGATGAATCTGGTCATGATGCAAAACCGGGTCAAGCAGGAGAATTGTTGGTAAAGGGTCCCAATGTAATGAAAGAATACTGGAATTTACCTGATGAAACGGCCAAAACCATTAAAGACGGATGGCTTCATACCGGTGATTTAGCCAGAAAAGATGATGAAGGATTTGTCTATATTGCCGGAAGGATGAAAGAGATGATAATTTCCGGAGGTGAAAATATTTATCCCCTGGAAGTGGAGCAGGTGCTTAATGAAATTCCGGCTGTGGATGAAGTGGCAGTCATAGGGGTTCCCGATGAGAAGTGGGGTGAGGTGCCAAAAGCGTTTGTTGCGTTAAAACCGGGAGCCCGTCTTGATGAAGAGGATTTAAAAAATCATTGCTTTAGCCGTTTGGCCAGATACAAGGTGCCCAAATCCATTCTGTTTCTTGATCAACTCCCGAAGAATGCAACGGGTAAAATTGATAAGCCCCTATTAAAAAGGGAATATGGAAATGAATGATTTCATCATGAAATGAAAGGAGAGAAAATAAAAATGGATAGGGACAGGATAAGAGAAATTGCTGTAGGTATTGCCGAAACCGGAGTCTACTTTCCTCCGGAAATCGAAACGGCACGGGATTTATCTGAGAAAACTGGGCTTCCAGAAGATGTAATCCTCCATAAATTCGGGCTCAGACAAAAGCATGTCTCCGATTCCTCCATCCATGCCTCGGATATGGCCATCTTTGCTGGACGGTCCATTTTGGAAAAAATTGATCCCTTGGATATTGATGTCATCATATACTTTGGAAGCCCTCACAAAGATTATCCCGTTTGGTCATGTGCACCGAAAATTCAACATGAACTTGGTGCCAAAAATGCCTATGCTTTTGAAATGATGAATGTAAGTTCCTGTTTTCCGATTGCACTAAAGGTGGCCAAAGATATGATTGTGGCAGACCACTCTATTAAAAGCATTCTCTTGGTAGGGGGGTGTAAAGAATCGCAAATTATTGATTACAACAATGAACGGTCCAGATTTATGTTTAATTTTGCCGATGGGGGAGCAGCAGCTCTGGTGAAGCGGGGAATTGAAAAAAACAGGATTCTTGGTTCCAGCATTCTGACTGACGGTTCCTTTTATGATGATGTAAAAGTTCCGGCCGGCGGATCGGTAAATCCTGCAAATACTGAAACGGTACAAAATAGGCTTCACTACATAGATGTGAAAAACCCGCTGGACATGAAAGAAAGATTAGACCCCGTTTCCATTCCCAATTTTGTTTCCGTGGTAAAAAAAGCTGTGGAAAACAGCGGGTATTCATTAAATGATATTGATTTTCTATTGCCTCTCCATACAAAGAAATCGATGTTTCTTCAATTATTGGAACAGTTGGGACTGCGGGAAGAACAGGCTATTTATCTTGATGAATATGGCCATATGTCTGCCCTTGATCCTTGTATCGGGCTGCACTTTGCAGAGCAGCAAGGGATGCTGAAAAAGGGTGATTTGATTGTTGCCGTAAGTGCTGGTACGGGATATACCTGGGCTGCTACAGTGATTCAATGGAATGTATAAGCAAAGGGTTAATACCGGATGTAACTGATTTGTAACCTGAGATGTCTATGATTAAAATGAGAAAATTCTTATACTTTATTCCTTTAAGGAAGTTAAACTTTCTTAAAGTATAAAAAAGGGGGAAATCGCATGTTTCAGAAAAAAACTGTGAAATTGGGTGTTTATGTTTTAATCCTTTTGATCGCAGTTTTTCTAACCGCTTGCGGAAGTTCTAAGACCTCAAGTACAGATCAAGGAAGCAGCGGTTCAAACTCCAGTCCCAGTACTGAAGCAGGTTCAAGCACCGCTTCAAGCAGCAATAATGATAGTGCCAAGGAGGATAAAGAGCCTATCAAAATCGGTGTGTTGGCCTCATTAACAGGAGCATTGGAGATATACGGAAAACAAACATTAAAAGGGTTTGAGTTGGGATTGGATTATGCCACGGATGGCACAAGAACCGTTAATGGACGCCCTATTCAATTTATTGTAGAAGATACGGAAACAAAACCGGATGTGGCTGTTCAGAAAGCCACCAAGCTCCTTGAAGAAGATAAGGTAGATTTCCTGGTTGGAGCTACGAGCTCGGGGGATACGCTAGCTGTTCTTCCGTTGGCAGAGGAATATGAAACTGTAATGGTTGTTGAACCAGCAGTGGCAGATAGCATAACAGGTGCAAACTGGAACAAGTATATTTTCCGGACCGCCCGCAACTCCTCCCAGGATGCAGTGGCTGGAGCAGCAGCCATTGCCAAAGAGGGTGTGAAAATCGCTACTCTGGCGCCAGATTATTCCTTTGGTCGTGACGGAGTGGCAGCATTTAAAGAAGCAGCCGAAAAATTAGGAGCAACTATTGTTCTTGAAGAATTTGCCGATCCGAAGGCGACTGACTTTACGGCAAATATTCAAAAGATTCTTAATGTAAAACCGGATTATCTATATGTCATTTGGGCAGGAGCCAATACCCCCTGGACCCAGCTTGCCGATATGAAGGTGCAAGAACAAGGCATTAAGTTATCTACCGGGGCCCCAAATATTGCTGCATTAAAAACCATGGGGGCTGCCGTTGGAATGGAAGGATTTACGGTTTATCACTATACTCTTCCAAATAACAAAGTAAATGATTGGCTTGTGGAAGAGCATAAGAAGCGTTTTAACGGTGAAGTACCAGATTTATTTACTCCAGGTGGCATGTCTGCGGCTATAGCCATTGTAGAGGCTGTAAAGAAAGTAAACGGAGATGTCAGTGATACAGATGCCCTTATTTCAGCCATGGAAGGAATGTCCTTTGAAACTCCCAAGGGAACCATGACATTCCGACCTGAAGACCATCAGGCCCTTCAAACCATGTATGCCATCAGATTGGAAAACAAGGAAGGATTTGATTATCCGGTGCCGGTATTGATTCGAGAACTTTCTCCGGAAGAAACGGCACCCCCTGTTCGAAATCAAAAATAATCATGAAACCAAAGACAAGTGGGTGAGGAGATGAGTTTGATACTAGAAACAAAAAACTTAACCATTTCCTTTGGCGGCCATGTTGCGGTAAACCGTGTAAATTTGAAGATACCCGCAAAAAAATTTACATCCATTATCGGGCCGAATGGTGCCGGGAAAACGACACTGTTTAACCTGTTAAGTGGACAGCTCAAACCAACCGAGGGAAAGGTGTTCTTTAAGGGGACAGATATCACGGATCTGTCCCCGCCTTCTAGAACCCGGTTGGGAATTGGCCGCTCTTTTCAAATTACCAACGTATTTCCCAATCTGACGGTACTGGAGAATGTTCGTCTGGCGGTTCAGTCCCAGGCTGGTGTCCGCTATCAGATGATGTCTCATTTTAAGAAGTATCATCAATTTGAAGAAAAAGCACATGAACTGTTAAAAACGGTTCTGCTTGAGGAAAAATGGGATGCTTTGTCCAAGAATTTAGCCCATGGTGAAAAAAGAAAGCTGGAAATTGCGATGCTTCTTGCACTGGAAACAGAAGTGCTGCTGCTGGATGAGCCAACGGCGGGAATGTCTTTGGAAGAAGTGCCGACCATCCTTCAGGTGATCCGAAATATTAAAAAGGAAGGGAAACGGACGATTGTGCTGATCGAGCATAAGATGGATATGGTTTTGGATTTGTCCGACAGTCTGACCGTTCTTTTTAACGGAAAACTGATTGCAGACGGCTCTCCCCAGGAAATCATGGACAACGATCTGGTGCAATCTGCGTATTTGGGGGGCTTGTATGATGCTTCTTAAGGTGGAACAAATTGAGACTTATATTGATCAATACCATATTTTACAAGGAATATCTTTTGAGGTGGTAAAGGGAGAAGTTACCGTTCTCCTGGGACGAAATGGAGCCGGAAAGACAACAACTCTTCGTTCCATTATGGGGCTAAATCCTATCGCTAAAGGTAAGATTCGTTTCAAAGATGAAGAGATCCATGCTTTACCCACTTACACCATTGCTCAAAAAGGGATAGGTTACGTACCGGAAGACCAAGGAATCTTTGGCCAATTAACGGTTGAGGAAAATATGAAAGTAGCCATGAAGAAAAATGATGAATATGCCATGGAAAGACAGGAGTGGATTCTTAACCTATTTCCTGATTTAAAAACCTTCTGGAGAAGGAAAGGTGGGAATTTGAGCGGAGGGCAAAAGCAAATGCTGGCGATTGCCAGAGCATATGTTAATGACAATGATCTTTTATTAATTGATGAACCTAGTAAAGGATTAGCTCCTATTGTCGTGGAGAAAGTCATGGAGTCGATTGCCGAGATGAAGCATAAGACGACCGTTTTGCTGGTTGAACAAAATTTTTATATGGCCAGCACCATTGGTGACCGTTTTTATATCATTGATGACGGCAGAACTGTCCATCATGGCCTGATGGATGAATTAAAACAGGATGACATGTTGAAAAAGCAATATTTAGGAATTGCCTGATGACCATGTGGAAAGGAGGTCTTATCAATGGATGTAATTTTAAATCTGACAATCAACGGCCTCGCCACAGGTATGCTGATATTCCTTTTGGCTGTAGGCTTAACCTTGATTTTTGGATTAATGGATGTCCTGAACTTTGCTCACGGAGGTCTGTTTGCATGGGGAGCCTATTCAGGAATCTGGCTATATTCGCAAACTGGCAGTTTCATGATCGGCATTGCAGGGGCGATCATTACAGGGATTATTTTAGGGTGGCTGATGGAACGGTATATCGTTCAGCCCGTGTACGGGAATCATATTCAGCAGATTTTAATCACTTTGGGGGTCATGCTGGTATTAAGTGAAATGCTGAAAGTGGTGTGGGGGCCTAATCAGTTAAGTGCCCGTCCCCCTGGATACCTGGATGGAAGCTGGTCAATGGGAGGGGTCATTTTAATCAAGTATCGTCTCTTTATCATTATCATCGGAGTCCTGGTTTTTATCGGTCTGCAATATTTGTTAAACCGGACCAGGCTTGGTTTGATCGTTCGGGCGGGGGTCATGAATAAGGAAATGGTACAGGCTTTAGGAATCAACATCAAAAAAATCTTTGTCCTGGTGTTTATGCTGGGTTCCGCATTAGCTGCCTTAGGAGGTGTGCTCCTTGGACCCTATTCCGGGGTTATCTATGCCGAAATGGGAATGGAATTTGCCATTCTTGCGTTTATTGTCGTCATTATTGGAGGAATGGGCAGCATAACGGGATCGGCATTGGCAGCGATTCTGGTTGGACTTTCTGGGGCTTTTATGGCTTATTATGTACCGGATGCAGCCCTTGCCGTTAACATGCTGTTAATGGCCGTTGTCCTCATCTTTAAACCTTCCGGTTTATTCGACGGTCAAAAGGCATAACTGTGAGAATGGAGGACAAATATTTATGCGATTCTTAACCAAATCAAACCTCTTTTTAATCTTTGTCGGTGTGCTGCTTATTTTATTTCCATTTATAAACGACTCAAGAAGTCTGTTGATTTTATTAACACAGGTATTCATTTTTGCCGCTTTTGCCATGAGCTATGACTTGCTTTTGGGATATACGGGAATTGTATCCTTCGGTCATGCCATGTTCTTCGGAATCGGTGCTTATTCTACCGGGATAATGCTGAAAAAAATGGATAACACCATTGGTTTTTTTCTGTTATCACTGGTGATCACGATTCTTTTGACCGCTCTGCTCAGTTACGTAGTGGGGATTCTCTCCCTTCGGTTAAAGAGCCACTTCTATGCCATGCTGACCCTCTCTTTTTCCGGGTTGTTCCTGGTGGTTGCCGAGAAGTGGAGATCCCTAACCATGGGTAATGATGGATTCACCTTTTCAATTCCTGCCGTATTTAAAGATAGAATCGTCTTTTATTTCATTTCATTTTTCTTTATGGTCATGGTGCTGTTGTTTCTTAGACGATTTACAGAATCTCCTTTGGGGAGGATCTTGCAGGCGATACGGGAGAATGAGCAAAGGACGGAATCCCTTGGGTATACCGTGCTTCACTACAAAGTCATCGCCAGCATTGTGTCAGGGGTGATTGCCGGGTTAAGCGGCTCGATGTATGCCATTACCCTTCGTTTTGTAAATACCGCAGTCTTTGGCATTGATGTTACTCTGGACGCGCTGCTGATGACCATCATCGGCGGGGTGGGGACATTATTTGGAGCCATTATCGGTGCTGGGTTAATCGATTTTGCCCATCACTGGTTAACGGGATTGGCCAAGGTTTACTGGATTTTTGAGCGCTGGATCATCTTCTTTGGCATTCTTTATATTCTCACGGTGATGTTCTTCCCCTTGGGAATTGTGGGTACGGCGAAGCATTGGTGGAAAAGGAGAAAAATAAAGGGCGAAATCCAGATGAAAAAAACGGCGTAGACATGAAGTTATTTAATAGATGAAACAAAATATGGGAGTGTGATTGGAGAATGAGTGAACCATCTGTGCCCATTGGCATTGGTATCGTAAGCACAGGGATATATATTCCGAAAACCTTTATGACGAGCCGTCAGATTGCCGAAGAAGCAGGTCTTCCTCAAGAAGTTGTGGAAAACAAGCTGGGAATCAGGAAAAAACCTATACCGGACAGGGATGACCACACTTGCGAAATGGGGATTCGAGCCGCCCGTCTGGCCATTGAAAAGGCCGGGATCGATCCAGGGGAAATTGACCTTGTGATCTACATTGGAGAAGAGCATAAAGAATATCTGTTATGGACCGCTGGAATAAAATTGCAGCATGAGGTGGGAGCCGTCAATGCATGGGCCTTTGATGTGGCTCTCCGGTGCGGAACGACAGTCATGGCGCTTAAAATGGCCAAGGATATGATGAGGTCAGACCCATCCATTCATACCGTGCTGCTGGCCGGGGGTTATCGCAACTGCGACTATATCGATTACAAAAATCCAAGAACCCGATTTATGTATAACCTGGCTGCAGGAGGGGGAGCGATCATCCTGCAAAAAGGATATCCTCGGAATCAGGTTCTGGAAAGCCATTTGATAACGGACGGTTCATTTTCGGAAGATGTCGTTGTGGTTGCCGGTGGAACGAAAAGGCCGATTTCAGTAGAAGCCATTGAAAAGCGATTAAACTACCTGGATGTCACTGATCCTGAAGGCATGAAGCAGCGGCTGGAGCAAAAGACGATGGATCATTTTCTGAATGTCATCCGTATGTCCCTTGAAAAAAGCGGATACCAGGAGAAAGATATCCGTTATTTAGCAATTCTCCACATGAAGAAATCGGCCCATGATCATGTATTAAGGGAATTGGGACTATCCGAAGAACAATCCATCTATTTAAGCGATTATGGACATATTGGACAAATCGATCAAATTCTTTCCCTGGAACTGGGGCTGAAGGAAGGAAGGATAAGGGATGGGGATGTGGTAGTCCTGGTAAGTGCCGGAATCGGTTATGCCTGGGGAGCCACTACCATCAGGTGGGGTTAGCTTTCTATTGCTTTCTACAGATCTGGAATTAAAGATTTACACGTCGGCTAGTCGAGTTCGGCCCAGATGGAATTAATGTCCGCTTCAAGTCTAAAAAACGGAGTCCTCAAAAACATCTGGGTATTTCTAAAGTGGAGTCAGTTTGAGGGCTAATTCCCGTTCTTTAGTTTCGCCGCTCAGTACGAACTCGAAGGCTGTCCGTATAAATTCTTTAATTCCGTCTCTATATATAAAATTGATTGTCTGGGATTTTATATTGGTCAATTAGCGAAAGGAGGAGGCAGTATTGATTAATCTTAAATCTATTAATCTGGACAATGGGGAGACCCTTGGTTATCGTGAGAGAGAAGGGGGGGAGAAAGTTCTGGTTCTGATTCATGGAAATATGACATCCTCAAAGCATTGGGATCTGGTGATGGAAAATATCGATCCCGGGTTTAAGGTATATGCCGTGGATCTTCGTGGTTTTGGAATTTCTACCTATAACAAACCGATCGATTCACTAAAGGATTTTTCTGATGATGTGAAATTATTTGTTGATGCACTGGGCCTGAAAGATTTTGCATTGATGGGCTGGTCTACAGGGGGCGGGGTTTCCATGCAGTTTGTTGCAGATCATCCTGGTTATGTTAATCGACTGATCTTGCTTGCTTCTGCCTCCACCAGAGGATATCCTTTTTACCGGTCTGATAAAAACGGAATGCCGTTGTTGGATCAGCGGCTAAATACCAAAGAGGATATTGCTGCTGATCAAGCGAGGACTATACCTATACTCACGGCTTATGAAAACAGGGACAAGAATTTTCTGAAGGCGCTTTGGAACGCGGTCATTTATACCCGTCACCAGCCGGATGAAGCCAGATATGATGCCTATCTGGAAGATATGCTTACCCAGCGGAATCTGGTGGATGTGTATTATGCTTTAAATTCGTTTAATATAAGCAATCAGCATAACGGGCTTGTTGAAGGAACAGGTGATGTAGCCAACATTCAGGTTCCCACCCTTGTTTTATGGGGAAGAAATGATCTAGTGGTAACGGAACAAATGACCTTGGAAATCATGGAGGACATGGGGCCAAATGCCAGGTTGGTCTATTTGGAGGGTTGCGGGCACTCTCCGTTAGTAGATGATTTGGACCAGTTGCTAAATGAGGTCACTAATTTTTTAGATTAAATTTTATCAATATTGGAGGTCGACTTCATGAGTACAATAGAGAAAGAAGACGGTATTCAGATTGGAAAGAGACTTCACAACAAAGTGGCGATTATTACAGGTGGAGCTAACGGTATTGGCAGGGAAACTGCCTTTCAATTTGTCCGGGAAGGGGCCAAGGTGGTATTGGCAGATTTTGATCAAGCTGCCGGTGAAGAGGTTTTGAATCAGTTAACGGCACAAGGGGCTGCTGCCATCTTTCAAAAAGTGGATGTTTCCAAGGTGGAAAGTGTTAAGCAAATGGTGGAAACTGCATTAAACACATACGGCAAAATCGATATTCTGATCAACAATGCCGGAATTACCAGGGATGGTATGCTGACGAAATTAACGCCGGAACAGTGGCAGACGGTGATTGATGTCAATTTAAGCGGTGTCTTTTACTGTACCCAAGCGGTTATTACCCATATGATTGAACAGGGGAAGGGAAAAATTATTAATACCTCTTCCATTTCAGGAGTATACGGAAATATTGGGCAAACCAATTATGCAGCCACCAAGGCTGGTGTTGTAGGAATGACCAAGACCTGGGCCAAGGAATTGGGACGGAAGGGGATTTGTGTCAATGCGGTAGCTCCTGGGTTTATTGAAACAGGAATGACGGCGAAGGTACCGGAAAAAGTGATAGAAAAGATGATCGAGAAAATTCCGCTGCAGCGTTTGGGTAAGCCCTCGGATATTGCGAAGGCGTATCTATTTCTCGCTTCCGATGATTCCGACTATGTCAATGGTACGGTATTGCATGTGGATGGCGGGATCATGATTTAATGGAACAATCAGTCAGATCATTCTAAATCAAACCTGTTCCTACACAAGTTGGAGCAGGTTTTTCTTCAATGATTCAGTATTTAATTGGATATCTGAAGGGCTTTATTTATCTAGAAGACCTGATTTCCATGGGGGTGTTGATGATGATGATCGATGATAAAAAAATTCTAAATGATATCATAAATACTGCACCCATGATTCAGCAACTGATACCTGAGGATTGCGCCATTGCCATTTGCAGCTTAAATCAATTGGAAGCCTATTTTCCCGGAAGAAAGATGAACCATGGGGTAAAAGTTGGCGATCCTTTATTGCCAACCTCGGGTATGGGGCAAGCCATATTTTCAGGGAAGAAGCTGATGACAAAAGTAGGTTCAGAATTGTTCGGTTTTCCCTATTTAGTGACCGCCCTTCCCATTAGAAATTTGGATGGTACGGTTATTGGTGGAATTTCTCTTTCTATGTCCTTGGAACGGGAAGACAAATTACTAAATATGGCAAAAAAATTACATAATACCATGCAGGTAGTCAATCAAACGTCTGCAACCCTTTCAGCCGGTTCTCAGGAATTATCATCCATTGGACACATTTGGTCTAGTTTAATGTTAAAAACCTCCGACGCCACTCGGGAATCTGAAGAAATTGTAAAAAGAATAAAAGAAATAGCCCAAAAGACCAATATTCTTGCGTTAAACAGCAGTATAGAAGCAGCAAGACATGGAGAGAGGGGAAGGGTTTTTCGGGTTGTGGCTGATGAAATGAGAAATCTGGCTTTATTGGTTAACCAATCAGCTGTTGAAATGGAAAACGACTTAGAAACTATAAGGAATACTTATTTAGAAGTGAAAGAACAGATTGCAGAACTTGAGCAGATTGCCATAGAATTGGCTAAGGGCGCTGAAGGATTAATTGAACAGGTGGAAGAAATGGATCACTTAGCGTCAAGAATACTGGAATTTAGTGATATTGGTTTATGATGAAACCTGGACGATTCGAAAGAAGTCCAGGTTTTTTTATCCATGACATATCTTTCTTTAAAAAAATTTTCCAGGTTGAAGGAATTGAATCATCCGTATCGAATAAATTATCTAAAAAGAATGAGTATTCATTCATTAATACGTGATTTGGTTAAAAGACCCGTTTGAAAATGTCCAAGGACGAAAGGGGGGGCAGGTGCTATTGGGTTCCATGCACCGATTAAAATGAATAAAAAAGCGGTTTCCTTATGGAGATATCTGGTAAGAACCATGGTTTTTGCCGTTCCTGGTGCCATGCTGATTGGATTGGCCGTGATTTGGTACAACGGAATAAGTGATATTAAAGATGTGGGATATACCTTGTTAATTACCGCATTTGGGGGTGCTCTTGTAGGTTGTGTCACCGGAGGATTAAATTATAAGCGCATTGTCAAACCGATGGAAGTGATTGTTGAATCCACCAAGAGCATGGCAGAGGGAAACTTTCAAATTGACATTCGAGAGAAGAAGGTGGGACACTTAAAACCGATTGCCCTTACCATTGATGAGATGGCGAAAGCCTTACAAACCTTGCTGTTGAAGGTTCAGGAATGCGTCTCTCAATTAATGTCTTCAAGCGGACAATTAGCTGCAGCTTCTCAAAATACGGAAATGAAGGGCAAAGAGATTTCGCAAATTATGGAACACACCGCAGAGAATATTCAAGCACTTGCCGATCAGGTTCAAGGAATTCATCATCAATTATCCGATGTGGCTATTTGGTTGGATGAAGTTACTAATCAATCAAACCATTTATTGAAGGTAAGTCAAGATATTTCCCTTCACTCTACGAAAGGGGATCAATTGTTTACAGAAGTGGGGGGGCAAATTGATAAGATTTTCGAAGTGGTCCAACACTCCGATCAAGTCATTAAGAGGGTTTATCAAAGAGGAAACCAGATTGAAAAAATTGTTCAGGTGATTACTTCCATTACCGAACAAACCAATTTATTGGCGCTAAATGCTGCCATTGAAGCCTCCAGGGCAGGGGAGCAGGGCCGTGGATTCGCAGTTGTGGCAGGTGAGGTCAGGAAGCTAGCGGAAGAATCAGGCCGTTCTGCCAAGGAAATTGTTACGATAGTCAAGGAAACCGTATCTGATGCTGCCGATGCCGTGCATATTATTGATCAAGGTCTCGGGGAAGTAGAGAAGGGAAAAGAATTCATAAGCAATACTTCCCACATTTTTAAAGAAATTACCAATAAAATCTCCCAGGCAGAGTCATGCACTGAAGTGGTGTCAAAGGACACAGAGAAAATCAAGAAATTTCAACATGAATTGGTTGCCACTATGGAAAAGCTGAGTGCAGCAATGCAGGAGACGGCAGCTGCCTCAGAGGAAGTTCTCGCCCAGGTCGAGGAACAAAGTTCTGTAAATCAAGCGGTTTCTTCCTATTCCACAGCCTTTCAAAAACTGGCATCTGAGTTGAATCAACTCACCGGACGCTTTCGTGTATAGGAAGATTCGATACGGCAATATGTTACATTGCTTCTTGCTCTCTAAGTCAATTCATCACATTCATATTTCGCGCTCAATAAACCTGCAGATTTTGCCGGCATGGGCCTCAGGACACGAGTCTAACATATCCAGTTTTTCGTATCGGCGAGCCAAATCATCGCGAAAGGCAATCATCTCCTGGATACGCTGGTTTAATTCGTCCAAGTGCTTTTTGACCATCCCTTTGAGGTTTTCGCAAGGTTCGATCCCCAGATCACTAAGTTGGATAATTTCCTTGATCTCTTCGAGAGACAGACCAAAGAGTTTGGCATGTAGGATAAATCGCAATCGTGCTTCGTCCTCTTCGGAATAGATACGATATTGTGTATCTGTCCTCTTAGGCGGATCTATTAATCCCAGTTGCTCATAATAACGAACAGTCTGGGTTGGAATGCCTATTTTTTTGCTCAATTGACCTATAAAGAGTCCCTCTTTCAAAATTATATACCCCCTTCATTCAGGAAAGGGAGAGGGAATTTCCCCTCCCTACCATTTTTTATCTTTGTCCAATACCGGCGGCTACAAGGGTTTCGCGGGAAATCGGTGTTTGCTTCTCACAACATTCCACAAGGTTACCATCGACGGCAACGGCAGGAACACGGTGTATACCATATAGGGCTGCTTTATCAAGGCACTCATTTGTAGCGCATCCCTGGCGAAGATCATAAATTTGTACCTCGCAGTTATCACATGTTAACTCTTTAACTAACTTGACTGTCTCATCACAAAGTGGGCATCCGGCGATAAAAATTTCAATTTGGCGTTTTGCCATGTCAAATCACCACCTTCCATATTTGATTGAAATCAGTATAAACCTTAAACCTGACTTTAATGTCAATACTTTTTTTCTTGATATGACAGAAATGATTCAATCATGTCATAATAAAAATATGAAAGGTATCAGATAATGGAGGGAGTATAATGAAATCTATTGGTATCATTGGAGGTATTAGTTGGAGGTATTAGTTGGAGGTCAACAGTTCACTAACCTTATTACTCATAATGGCTCCACATACGGTAAACCTTGATTACACCATAATTTTGATCAATTGCGTAAACGATCCGATGCTGAATATTTATTCTTCGTGAATACTTACCGGCCAGATCGCCGACTAGCTTTTCAAAAGGTGGTGGAGTTTGGAATGGATTGGTCTTGATCAGTTTTAGTAACTCTTTAGCTTTCTTATCAAGTTCGGTTTGCTCTAAACGTTTAGCATCCTTCACTGCTTGTTTAGAAAAAATCAATCTAAATTCCATTCAATATCCTCCGGTGTCTTCCATTCTCCAATGGGCGTTTGATCAGCTTCCATGATGCTTTCCCTCATACCGGGAATCGAAAGCAAGTACAATGTTTCCTGGATGGATCTCCAATCTTCTCCAGATATTAAAACAACATCACCATCTTTACTCAAAATTTGGGTTAGTTCGCTACCTGTAATCGTTTCTTTGACCAGCCTATAAAAGTTTTTCCTGGCTTCCGTTATCTTAATTGTTTTCAATAATTTCACCTCTTTCTTATATCTTTACTCTTATATTAACGTACGTAAAAACGTGCGTCAACAAACAAAAGGCCTCTCATTGTGTTTATAGAAGAAATTACATTCGTAATTACTGAAATATTTATTGTCATGAGAAAATAATGCGGGACCTGTGTACATAGGAAGATTTCGTGCATCATTTTCTAGTGACGAAAACACTTTCTCCCGCTATCATGAAATAGGATAATACATGGAAAGGTGATGGCATGAGACTTAGAAGAAGACCTGGTGTCAAAGAAAAATTGCTGTCTTATAATGATCTGGTCATTCTAAATCCAGAGCAGTTTAAAGGAAAATGGAATACAGTTTTTGGTAATTCGCATCCTATTCATGTGGAGTTAGGGACAGGGAGGGGTCAATTTATCACCACCCTCGCTGAAAAAAATCCTGATGTAAATTTCCTTGCCGTTGAAGTAAGGGAACAGGTTTTACTGCAGGCTGTTCGGAAGGCAGATGGGAAGGGGTTAAACAATATTCGGTTCCTTCTGTTTAATCTTAATGGAATCGATCATTTGTTTTCAGAAAAAGAGGTTCGCAGATTTTATATTAATTTTTGTGATCCATGGCCCAAAAAAAGGCATGGGAAAAGGCGGCTTACCCACTCCTCATTTTTATTGAAGTACAAAACATTCCTTACAGAGGATGGAGAGATTCATTTTAAAACGGATAATGAGGCTCTTTTTGAGTTCTCATTAAACGAAATTTCAGCTTGCGGATATAAATTGAGGAATATCATCTTTGATCTCCATCATAGTGATTTTCAAGGGAATGTCATGACCGAGTACGAAGAAAAGTTTGTTCTTGAGGGCAAGAGAATCTACAGATGTGAAGCAATTAAAACAGAAACCCTGGATGATTAGTAATCCAGGGTTTTGACATTTTCTACTATTTATGCATTTGATGATTCTTCTATCTTATCCCGCTTGGCTTCAACTGGTGAAGGATTTGCATCATCTTTTGCAGCTGTTCTCCCGGTTTTCCTGTTTCGTTGAGGGAAAGGGCAATGGGAATGTTGCCTTCGAGCATTTCGGCGAAGGAAAGCAGCTCTGGAAAATGATCTTCTCGAAAGGGGATATGGGAGGTCGTGGCGGTGTCTCCCCAACTGATGCTATCGGAAAGTAGAATCATGGCTACATCCTCTTTTATTTCCTTATAAAAATCCAGCCAATTGGAGGGAGAGCTCAGGATTTCGTTTTCCGTGGCCCCGGCGAATAAACTTCTGGAACGTTTCATATAGGTCAGGGCATTGGTGGTGATTCGGGCATTGGCTGTATCAAAGCATAATTTGATTCCTGTTTCCTTTACGATACTTTTCAGATGTCTGGGGGTTCTAAGCGCCGGATGAATATATCCATGACCGGATTCAAAGTATTCCATTCCTCCCATGGGCGCATTCTCCAGAGCCAGGATGACTTGATTTTTTTGGGCGATGGGGATAAGGGACCTTATTTGGGAGATGATTTTATTTACCCAATGGTCTTTGAAGTCTTGTAAAGCCTGGAAATCACGGGCATGTTTCTCAAGATATTCAAAGATTTCTCCCAGGGTTACTGTATGAGAATGGAGAATGACCATTCCTGGCTTTGATGTGCATATCTCTCCGGCTAATTGAATGATTTGCACCAATCCTTTGAGATTTAAGTCGTCAAGTCCAAGGGCTAAATCTTGAGGGATCCTTAGAGCATCCACGTTCATGTGAACAAATTGGATCAGTTCCTTTAACTCATCAGCCATATAATCCCCGTGATCCAATTGAAAAACAATGGATGAAAGCCCGCTTTCTTTAGCCAGTTTCATTTCGTGTATATCCGGCAAAACTAGGGTTGCTATTGGTTTGTTAAAAAGCATGGGAAAATCCTCCTTGTAACTTTTGATTGAATTGCATCGTGATCTATGCATGCTAATGGTATTATATTCTATTTTTCGTGGGAAGTCGGGGAGACAGAATAGGAAGTCAATTCAAATAATATAAAGACTTATCATTCACCTAAAAAGTGGGAAGTATTAAGTCATCGGATAAAAGATCTGTGCGGTATATCCTTAAAAATTCATATATTTTTTTGTTGCAGAAAATGGTATTGGAATATAGTATATACTATATGGAAAATAAAATAATAAAGTATAACACATTTAAGAACGCAACGTATGAAGGTGGTGATCAGCTATCGAACTGAATAAAAGGCAAGAAAGGATACTGCAAATTGTCAAGGATGAAGGTCCTATCACAGGGGAACAGATTGCTGAAAAACTTCATCTAACAAGGGCTACCCTTCGCCCGGATTTGGCTATATTAACCATGGCCGGTTATTTGGATGCCAGACCAAGGGTTGGTTATTTTTACTCCGGTAAGACAGGAAGCCAGTTGCTGGGAGAACGGGTAAGGAAGTTACAGGTGAAAGACTTTAAGTCAGTCCCCATTGTCATTCAGGAGTCATCTTCCGTTTATGATGCCATTTGTACCATGTTTTTGGAGGATGTGGGCACTCTTTTCGTTGTGAATAAAGAAAACACTCTGGCTGGCGTGGTTTCCAGAAAAGACTTGCTTCGCGCCTCCCTCGGAAAACAGCATCTGGAGGATATGCCGGTCAGCATTATTATGACCAGAATGCCCAACATCATGACCTGCTACATGGAAGATTCTCTTCTTGATGCGGCGGGTAAGTTAATCAACAATCAAATCGATGCTCTTCCCGTGGTGAAGGAGAAAGAAGGATCTAGAAAAAGCTATGAAGTGATTGGACGTATTACCAAAACTACGATAACAAAGGCTTTTTATGAACTTGGAAATGATGAACCGGTATAGGAGGGATTCCCATTAGTAATACAAATGAACTTATCGTTTATGTCGTATCTGACTCGGTTGGAGAGACGGCGGAATTTGTGGTGAGGGCGGCAGCCAGTCAATTTAACGGCGGTCAATTTCAAACGAGAAGAGTTCCATATATTGAAGATGAAGGAACCATCAGTGAAGTCATTCAAGCCGCAAAGGAAGCAAATGGACTGATTGCCTTTACGTTGGTTATCCCCCGCTTAAGAGAATTTTTAATTGCCAAAGCTGCGGAAGAAGAAGTTCCGGTGGTAGATATCATCGGACCTATGATGGAAGCTTTGGAAAAGAAATATCAGAAGAAACCCAGATATCAACCGGGACTTGTCCACCAATTGGATGAAGAATATTTCCGTAAAGTAGAGGCCATTGAATTTGCCGTCAAATATGATGATGGCAGGGATCCTAGGGGATTGCTAAGGGCAGATGTGGTTCTGATCGGCGTTTCCCGTACATCGAAAACCCCGCTATCCATGTACCTGGCCCATAAACGGTTAAAAGTGGCCAATGTCCCCCTTGTTCCGGAAGTGGAACCACCGGAGGAATTGTTTATGATTTCCCCTAAGAAAATTGTAGGACTTACCATCAGTCCTGAGCAGTTGAACAGCATCCGGAAGGAACGTTTAAAATCGCTGGGATTAACTGCACAAGCCAATTATGCTAACATGGAAAGAATTCTAATGGAACTAGAGTTTTCCGAAAAGATCATGAAGAGGTTGAACTGTCCTGTGATCAATGTATCCAGTAAAGCAGTGGAGGAAACCGCAAATATTATATTGCATATGTTTGGGAAGAGGGGGTAGCTTCGTTTGAGTGTGAAATATGTATATTTGTTTCAGGAAGGCTCTGGGGAAATGAAGTCGGTCTTGGGAGGAAAAGGTGCCAATCTGGCAGAAATGACGAAGGTTGGCCTGCCTGTTCCTCCTGGTTTTACGATCAGTACGGAAGCTTGTAATGCCTACTATCAGGCTGGAAAACAAATGACTGAAGAAATGAAGGATCAAACGATACAGGCTCTGAAGCAGCTGGAACAGATGACAGGAAAGAAATTAGGAGATGCTTCAGATCCCCTTCTAGTTTCCGTTCGCTCAGGGTCGGTTATTTCCATGCCCGGTATGATGGATACCATTCTAAATTTGGGACTAAACGATGATACGGTAAAGGGATTGGCAGAACTGACCGAAAATCCGAGGTTTGCCTATGACTGCTACCGGAGGTTTATTCAAATGTTTAGTGACGTGGTTTTAGGGATAGACCATTTCTATTTTGAGCAAATCATTGATGACATGAAGAATGAAAAAAGCTATCGGTTGGATACCGAATTAACCTCGGAAGATTGGCAAAGAGTGATTGAAAAATATAAGGAGCTGGTTCAACAGAAGACCAGAAATCCTTTTCCCCAGAATCCTGCTGATCAACTGAATTGGGCGATCCAGTCGGTTTTTGATTCCTGGAACAATCAAAGAGCCGTCATATACCGCAAGATTCATAAGATCCCGGATGATTTGGGGACGGCAGTAAATGTTCAAATGATGGTATTTGGCAACATGGGTGATGATTCAGGGACAGGAGTGGCTTTTACCCGAAATCCATCTACAGGGGAAAAAGTCCTATACGGTGAGTACCTCATCAATGCCCAGGGTGAAGATGTGGTGGCTGGGATTCGAACCCCGCAGCCGATCCATCGTTTAAAGGAAGAAATGCCTGACGTATATCGACAATTTGAGCAAATTTGCCATCAGTTGGAAAATCATTATAAAGATATGCAGGATATCGAATTTACTGTAGAGCGCGGGAAACTATTCATGCTGCAAACCAGAACCGGGAAAAGAACGGCCCATGCAGCGATAAAAATAGCCGTGGACCTGGTTGAGGAAGGGTTGATCAATAAAGAAACCGCCTTACTGCGGGTTGATCCTGATCAACTGAACCAGATTTTGCATCGTCGAGTGGATCCCGACACCACATTACAGGTGGTGGCCAAAGGCCTTCCCGCATCTCCGGGTGCTGCTTCAGGTAAGGTTGTTTTTGATGCCGACGAGGCAGAAAAATGGAGCAAAGAAGGAGAAAAGGTGATTCTTGTTCGACCGGAAACGACTCCAGAAGATATCCATGGAATTGTGGCTTCCCAGGGAATCATTACCAGCCGGGGAGGGATGACTTCCCATGCCGCTGTAGTTGCCCGGGGAATGGGTAAGCCTTGTATTTGCGGCTGTGAGGAGCTAAAAATTGATGTAAAGGTGAAAACAGCGTCCATCAATAACACCGTTATCCGTGAAGGGGATCTGATTTCCATGGATGGTGGAACCGGTGCCATCATGCTGGGAGAGGTTGCCCTTATTGATCCGGTGCTATCTGATGAATTTCAAAAACTTCTGCAATGGGCAGACGAGGTTCGTAAAATTTCTGTTCGAGCCAATGCAGATAATCCTGAAGATGCCAAGAAGTCAAGGGAATTTGGTGCCGAAGGGATTGGTCTATGCCGAACAGAACATATGTTTATGGCGGCTGAACGGGTTCCTATCGTTCAAGAGATGATTCTTGCCGAAACATTTGAGGAACGCTTGGAAGCATTAAACAAACTGCTTCCCATGCAGCAGGGGGATTTTTATGGCATCCTGAAAGAAATGGCCGGTTATCCGGTAACCATTCGTTTGCTGGACCCTCCGTTACATGAGTTTCTGCCAAACCTGGAGGAACTGATTGTTGAGGTGACCAAGCTTCAGATGAGTCCTGATGCGGACCCTGCTGAAAGATATGAAAAAGAATCTCTTCTTCGCAAGGTGAGAAAACTTCATGAATTTAACCCCATGCTGGGTCATCGGGGTTGCCGCTTAGGGATTGTATTCCCGGAAATCTATGCCATGCAGGTAGAAGCCATATTTAAAGCTGCCATCCAGCTGATGCAGGAAGGAATTTCTGTCGAGCCTGAAATCATGATTCCATTAGTGGGACATGTCAATGAATTAAAGCTAATGCGGAGGGTCGTGGAAGAGACAGCTGAAAGAATCGGGCAAGAAACGGGAATGGCTGTTACTTTTACAATCGGAACGATGATTGAGGTTCCAAGGGCAGCGTTAACGGCCGATGAAATTGCCGAAGAAGCGGATTTCTTCTCCTTTGGCACCAATGATTTGACCCAAACCACCTTTGGCTTTAGCCGTGATGATGCAGAAGGGAAGTTCCTCCATCATTATATTGATCATAAGATCTTGCCTGAGAATCCTTTTGCTTCCTTAGATCAACGGGGTGTAGGAAAATTGGTGGAAATGGGAGTCCAGTTGGGGCGGTCCGCAAAGCCTGATTTAAAGACCGGGATTTGCGGTGAACATGGCGGTGAAAAAGAGTCCATTGATTTCTGCTATCGGGCTGGGCTTAACTATGTAAGTTGTTCCCCATTCCGCGTTCCTTTAGCCCGATTGGCTGCTGCCCAGGCTACTTTAAAGAACGGTTAAAATAGTAATCATTGATAAAACCGAACCGCTTATGGACGGAGCCCTCAATCACATCTGGGGTATTTCCAAGATGGATTGAGGGCAAAAATATGAAAATTTCTAAAAAAAGTATTGACAATTCATTCTATCGGAGGGTAGGATGAAAGTATAATGTAAACGTTTACATATTGTATAAATATTTTGACTATTCACATGAATCGTTAGTTTCGAATCTATAGCTCAGATGGAGTTGACCCTTGTGAAACCAACCATTAAAGACGTAGCCAAACTTGCCAATGTATCTATTGCAACCGTATCCAGAGTCATTAATAACAGTCCGTTGGTAACGGAAGAGACCAAGCGACTGGTTCATCGAGCCATAAGAGAATTGGGATATGAACCAAATGCCCTTGCCAGAGGCTTGGTCAATCGAAAAACCAATACCATTGGCGTGTTGATTCCTGATGTATCCAATTTCTTTTTCTCGGAAGTGTTTAAAGGAATGGAAGATGCGGCCCATCAATTTGGCATAAATGTGATTATTTGCAATACGGATATGAGTAAGGATAGAATGCTGAAGTATATTAAATTCCTTAAAGAGAAGCAGGTGGATGGTGTCATATTTACTAGTGAACCTGTGACCGAAGAATATCGAGCTTCATTTATTTCCCTGGGAGTTCCGGTTGTTCTGATTTCTACTTCTGACGAAGAAGGAACTTTTTCTTCTGTTAAGGTGGATGATTATCAAGCGGCCTACGATGGTGTCAGCTATTTGATTTCCAAAGGACATACTCAGATTGGCATGATTAGCGGGTCCTTTGACGACCCCATTGCTGGTCTCCCTCGTTATGAAGGTTATAAACAGGCTATTGCTGACCATGGGATTCCTTTTTCACAAGATTTGGTTGTTACTGGAAATTACAGATATGAAGGAGGATTGGAAAGCATGAAAAAACTAATCCTCTTAAATCCGACGATGACCGCTGTTTTTGCTGCCAGCGACGAAATGGCAATTGGAGCAATGGCGGCGATTCAACATTTAAATAAGAGGGTCCCTGAGGATATTTCTGTGTTGGGTTTTGATAACGTAAAAATCGCTCAAATGTCATTTCCAGGACTGACAACCGTGGCCCAACCCCTTCATCAATTGGGAAGAAGAGGGGTCGAGCTGTTGGTAGAATCCATTGACGATCCAAATAAGCTTCCTCAGCAAATATTCCTACCCCATACCATTGTTGAGCGCAAAACGGTTTCCTTTATCTGAGCACGCGTTAGCCATAGCTAATGATATATTTTAATAGATGATCACTATAAGTTATGCGTGAAGCAGTATGTTTAACAAGGAATGAATTGTACAGACAATGTAAACGTTTACATTAAGTCGGACTTAAGAAAGGAGGTATTTTCATATGACTTCGCTTAAGAGATATCGTCTTGAATTGGCCATGGCCTTACCCCTGGCGGTTTATATATTCGGATTTACTCTTATTCCTATTTTTCAAACGATTTACCTGAGTTTAAAGAATCCTGATACAGGCAGCTTTCCTTCTTTTATAAACTATCAATATATTTTTGGAAGACCGGAATTTTTGCAGGCGTTAATCAATACGGTTTTGATTACGTTGATTGGTTTAACTCTGCAGTTGTTGATCGCCTTCATCATTGCCCTGATCTTAAAACGTTCTTTCTTCGGGCGGGGTTTTTTTCGAACGATTTTATTAATACCCATGGGTGTTCCCACCCTTGTATCTGGTGTTACCCTGCTGTACATTTTTGCCACATCGGGATATTTAAATGAATTCCTGTTTCGCTTGGGGTGGATTGACATTCCAATTGATTGGGCCTCAGGAGGGATCAGGACCATTATGATGGTTGTGTTTGCTGACATGTGGAAAGTCCTTCCCCTGGTCATTCTTATTTTGCTGGCTGGTTTGGAAAGCATTCCTGAAGAAATTTATGAGGCCTCTTCCATTGATGGGGCGTCCAGTTGGCAAAACCTCTGGAATGTGACGTTGCCCCTTTTGAAGCCTTCTATTACCATGGCTCTTATTTTGCGGGCGATCGATTCCTTTCGAATTTTTGAGCTGCCCCTCGTCTTAGCCGGTCAAAACACTCCGGTATTGGCAACATATGCATATGTTGAATACAATCGCTACAACAATTTAAATACTTCGGGAGCAGCAGCTACCATTCTTTTATTCATCATTATTCTGTTTATTACATTATATTTGTTTCTGGTAGAAAAAAAGGAAAAGGGGGTGTAATCATTGAACCGGCTTGCGAAAAGTGATTGGGTTGGACGTCTGGCCAAAGCAGCATCCATTCCGTTCCTTCTGCTATTTTCCTTTGTGACGATCATCCCGGTATATATTATGTTCAAGGTTTCTGTCGCTGAGCCATCAGAAGTTTTGACGCAGCACCCAACGTTTTGGATCCATCAATTTAATTTTTCCCATTGGATGAAAGTATTCCAATCGGGAAACCTGTGGGAGCCATTATTTAAGAGTTTAGTGGTGGCTACTGGAACCACTTTTCTTGCTATTTTAATAGCCGCTCCGGCTGCTTATGTTATTTCCAGATTACCGAAGGGCTGGAAATATGGTATCATTTTAAGTCTTCTTTTTACCCGAATGTTTCCCGATGTAGGAATTGCCCTGCCTATTGCCGTCAACTTTATCAAATTTAATTTATTGGACACCAATATCGGGCTGATTCTTGCCCATCTCATTCCCAACCTTCCATTTTTGGCTTGGATTCTGGTTGGGACCTTTGATACAATTCCGCAGGATTTGGAAAAGGCAGCCACTGTCGATGGAGCAACCCGGTTTCAGTCATTGGTAAAAGTGGTATTTCCCTTGGCATTGCCAGGAATTGCTGTAGGGGCCATGTTTATTTGGCTAAACTCCTGGAATGAATTCACATACGCCATTTATTTGACCCTAACGGATCGAACACTGCCTCTTCAAACCTATTATTACGTGTCCAGGGGGGATTGGTTCCAATCTGCAGCCTATTCTACGATTCTTACGATACCAGTCATCCTTATCACCTTTATCCTTCAGAGATATCTCAAATCCGGATACCTCTCAGGGGCGGTCAAGGGATAGGGAGTTGAATGATAACAAAAGGAACCTGTTCAAAAAGTAGAATAACAAGGGACCTTTTGAACATTGGCTAAGTTAAGGGGGGATAAGTTGTTAGTTCATGTACCTTGATCAAAAAAATATGTTCTGTGCGAAAAGGGGGTGTAATCATTAAGGTTATATGAAGAACAAGTCATATGAAAAAGGAAAAGAAATTAATGAAATGGGAGTAGAGGATTAGGGACCAGCTACTCCCAGAGTGTCCTCTCCGTCAGGAAACAAAGAGGAAAGCTACTTACTAGTGTATTTGAAGATAAGAAAAGTTTCAATGAAAGATAAAATCTTTTAGGGGGTTGTAGAAATGATGAGAAAAGAAAATTGGAGATCCTGGAAAAAAGGAACGGTCATCCTTTTTTCCTTGCTCCTAGTTGCTTCACTTCTTCTGGCAGGCTGCGGTAAGACAGAAGATCAGGGGTCAGCATCCAATAATGCAACTCTTGGTGAACAGAAGAGTGAATCTCAAAAAAGTGAGACAAAAACGATAAGAGTACTGATGGGCTTAGGTGAGAATGAATGGGAAGTGATGAGAAACGATGTTCTCCCTGCGTTTGAGAGTAAAACGGGAATTAAAGTAGAAGCGATTCAGGTTGAGGCGGGAGACGTAGCTAATAAACTGGAAGCCCAAATCAAAGCAAACAAAGTGGAAATTGATTTGATCACCCAGGATGTGAATGCTCTGTCCGGTTTAGTTGCAAGGGATTTGGTGGAGGATTTATCGGCGTATCAATCCGAGATTCCCGAAACCGTCATTCAAGGAATGGTAGATGCTGGGACCTTTAATGGCAAACTGCTCTTTTTACCGTATCGCCCTAATGTGGAGATTGCCTATTACAATGAAAATAAATATGCCGAGTATGGGCTGCAGCCCCCAAAAACCTGGGATGATCTATTGAAGCAAGCGAAATTCTTTAAAGAAAAAGAAGGAATTGGAAGAATCGCTATAAAAGGAAATCTTGAAGGAGACAATGTTCTCCACATCTTTGATTTCATTAAAAGTGCCGGTGGGGACCCTTATGTATTAAATGATGAAGGCAGTGTAAGGGCCTTTGAATTTTTACAAGAATTATGGCCCTATTTATCTCCTGATTCCAAAAAAGCAAATTGGAATTTTATGAATCAGTTCATTGCTACCGATTCGGTATATCTCGGACAAAACTGGCCCTTTGGAATTAATGTTATCGTGAAAGATGGAGGAAAGAAGGAAATCAAGGCTTACAGCGGCTGGGCTGGCCCGGTGAAGGAATCCCATGCACTGGGAGGAGAAGTGATTGGTATTCCCAAGGGCTCTCCAAACAAGGAAGCGGCTATTGAATTTGCGAAATTCCTGATGTCCAAGGATATTCAGGAAATATTGGTGAGCAAGCTGGCTTGGCCTGCGGTTCGCAGCGATGCATACGGAAAAGTTGAAGAATGGCAGAAGCCTTATTTTGATGCGGTAAAAAATGCACTGGAAAAAGCTGAGCCCAGAGGAAATGTTAGCTACTGGGATGATGTGCAAAAGGCAATCCTTGATGCCTTCCGTGATGTGGTGATCAACGGCGCGGAAGTAAAACCTACTCTTGACAAATACGCTAATCAAATTGCTGAAGCCAAGACAAAAGCTGGAGGCAAGTAAAGAACAGCACGACGTATCGCTACAGGAGGTTCCATGAAAAAGAGAAATCATTACTACGGATTGGTGGGGAATGGTGAAACAGCTGCTTTAATTCATCCTGATCTCTCCATTGAATGGATGTGTATTCCCCGATTTGACGGGTTCCCAATTTTTGCCCGTGCCCTGGACAAAGAGAAGGGGGGATTTTTCTCCCTTCAATTTCATCAGGATATTCAATTGATTGATCAGCAGTACATTGGCAGAACCAATGTCCTTATGACCACCATTCAAGCGGCAAGCTACAAAGTAACATGCAGGGATTATATGCCATGGGGACACAACTGTCTGGTAAGAAATATAGAGATCGAACAAATGGAAATAGGGGATGGCGAACCCTTCTCTTTTCAAATAAACTGGGCTGGAACCAGGTCAGATATCCATCATTCCCGGGAAAAGACTCACAATAACTATATCTATTTCGAAACAGATGAGGGTTTTTTACTGCTCCTTCAGGACAAGAAACCGGCATATGTAACTATCTCCTTAGGTTATGGGAAGACTTTGGAGGAGGCCCTTAACGGTGCCAGATATGGACTGACAACCACAGCAGATGATGAAGTCACCTTTTGGAACAAATGGATTTCTCAAGCTGTTCCTCCCTTGTTCAATAGCCCTGAATGGGAAGAGATGTATTACCGAAGTTTGTTGGTCCTAAAATGTATGTGTTATGAAAAAAGCGGAGCCATCATTGCTGCTCCCACTTCTTCTTTTCCGGCAATTCCATACGGGGGAGATAATTGGGACTATCGGTATCTTTGGCTGAGAGACGGATATTATACCGCTCTTGCCTTCGATATGGCCGGATTTCATCAGGAATCTAGAAAGTTTTATGAGTTTGCTTTTCAACTTCAAGAGGAGGATGGGAGTTGGAGGCAGCCTTTGTATACAATCGATGGTGGTAATCCCGTGGAACGAATTTCCAGTGAGTTAAAAGGACCCAATGGAGAAACTCCTATTCGTTTTGGTAATCAGGCAGCCAACCAGCTGCAATTGGATAACTGCGGAAATATCGTTCATGGGGTTTGGGTTCACTATATCTATACAAAGGATACTCAATTTTTGCTTCAATACTGGGATCAAATCGATAAGGCTTGTCAGTGGATCATGAATCATTGGAACTTGGAGGAAAATGGCATATGGGAAATTAGGGAACGAAAGGACCATTGGATTCATGGAAAAGTGATGTGTTATGCATGCTTGCATAGTGGGAGCGAAATTGCCAATCTTTTAGGCCATTATGACCGTTCTGCTGAATGGATGAAAGAAGCCGAAATGATTAGAGAAGATATCCTGCTTCGTGGTTGGAATGAAGAGAGAGCCGCTTTTTTCCAATCTTACAGCAAGGATGCTCCATTGGATATTTCCGTTCTTGCGTTAAGTTTTTACGGAATTGTTGATCCTTCTGACGAACGAATGATAAAAACGGTTGCGCGAATGGAATCACCCCATCGATTACCAGATGTTAGGATAAAAGAATACTCTACGGCATCTCCTTTTTCAAACCTTCCCTTTGACTCCGTCGGCGGACTTAATATGTGGGGAGGAATTGCCCGCTATGATTACGCCAAGGTACCGTTTTACTTGCCGACCCTTTGGCTGGCGAGATACTATTTGCAGGCGGGAAACAGAGAAAGGGCAGCTCAATTGATTCAAATCTGCATCGATTGTTCTACCGAACTTAATCTTATGGCAGAACACTTTGACCCAAGGACCAAATACCAATGGGGAAACTTTCCACAAACATTCAGCCATGAGGAAATGGTTCGCATTTTGCTGGAATTCCACAATAATGTTTTACATGAAAGAAATGACTGAATTTGTCAAGGCCATGTTTAACATGGCCTTTTCTCATGTTCTTTGTCATAACTTTTCCCCTGTTTAATATACTTTTACCACATCCACCACATATAAATTTTACCATCCATTCGACAAATTTCGAACTATTTCAACAATGTTTTTTAAGAAGGAAAAATTAAATTTTTGTAGAATAGATAGTCTCATGTTCAAAAAGACGTGAAGAATGGAAAGGTTTTTCTAGAAAAATAATAACGGGAAAAGGCAGGAGTTTGGAGAATTTTGACGAAGAATATATACCTATTACAACAGTTATTACAGGTTCCGTCCCTGTCTAAGGTGGTTTTATGCCAGGATTTATTCCAGAGCATGTGATTGAAGCGGTTCGAAATACTTATGACATTGTTGATGTAGTATCTAAATACGTCCATTTGAAGAAAAGTGGTCGGAACTATTTTGGTTTGTGTCCGTTTCATAATGAAAAAACCCCTTCATTCTCCGTCTCCCCGGACAAACAAATTTTTCATTGTTTTGGTTGCGGTATCGGGGGCAATGTCATTAGCTTTTATATGGAGGTGGAAGGACTTACTTTTGTTGAAGCTGTTCAGCAGTTGGCCCAAGAAGCCAACATTTTAATCCCTGCGGAAGAGAATTTGACGGTTGATGAAACCGAAAACAGGGAAAAGCATTTAATGTACGAGGCCCTTGACTTGATGGCCAAAGTCTATCACCACCTTCTGATAAACACTGACCATGGAAGACAAGCACTAAAATACCTTTATCAGAGGGGATTTTCTGCTGATGCAATTAAAGAATTTCAGATTGGGTATGCTCCTTCTAGTTGGGAATTTGCCTTGAAGTACTTGCAAAAGAAGGATTTTCCTTTGCCTCTTATGGAAAAGGCAGGGATTTTAACATCTAGGGAGAAAGGTCATAAGCTTTTTGATCGGTTTCGCCATCGGATCATGTTTCCCATATGGGATGGCCAGGGGCGTACTGTTGGATTCGGCGGACGAATACTTGGTGATGGACAACCTAAATACTTAAACAGTCCTGAGAATCTTCTTTTTAATAAAGGTAAATTGTTGTTTAATCTTCACCGTGCCAGAAAAGAGATTCGAAAAAAACAACAGGCTGTCCTTTTTGAAGGATATGTAGATACCATTGCTGCCTGGGGAGTAGGAGTGGAGAATGGGGTAGCTACCCTTGGAACATCGCTCACAGATGACCAGGCGAGGCTAATCCGCAGAAATGCTGAACAGGTGATTCTCTGTTATGATGGGGATCAGGCGGGAAAGGAAGCTGCTTATCGGGGGATTAACATTTTACAGGAAGCGGGTTGTTTGGTAAAGGTGGCCGTTTTACCCCCTGGCATGGACCCGGATGATTATATTCGCGCATATGGCGGAGAAAAATTTCTGGGCGAGATTATACACGGAGCTGTTTCCTCCACTGCGTTTATCATCGGACAATTAAGATCCCATTATGATTTAAAAGATGAGGCAGGAAGAATGAAATATATTCGCGATTCCCTAAAGGTCATTGCCAAGCTGCCTTATCCTCTGGAAAGGGATCATTATTTAAGAGAACTTTCCACTGAATTTCAACTTTCTTTAGATGCCTTAAAGCAAGAATTAACGCAAGTCATAAAACGACAAAAAAAAGAAAAAGAGAGGGATAATCCCAACCAGAAGTGGAATAATAGTATAAATGCTGGCAAACGTTTGGTCGCCTCCACGTTGTTGCCGGCTCACCAAAAAGCAGAAAGAATCTTGTTGGGACTTATGATTCGTGATGCTGAATTTACCCGGCAGATTGAAATAAAAGTGGGGAGTCAATTTGCTGTTGAAGAGCATGCTGCTTTAGCTGCCCATCTTTATCGTTTTTATACGGAACATCCGGAAGCTGAGATGGGGCAATTTATTCATCAACTGACGGATCCCGGTTTATTGGCCTTGGCTTCCGAACTGGTCATGATGGAATTAAATGAAGAAGTAACTCAGCAGGAAATTGACGACTGCGTCCGGCAAATATTAAATTATCCAAAATGGTTGGAGATAGAAGCATTAAAAGAGGAGATAAAAAAAGCGGAACGTATGGGAGATGCCGTAAAAGCTGCACAATATGGCTTGGAATTGGTTCAGCTGAAGCGTTCCCTGAAAGAAAGTGAACAACGATTATCCCAGGGAAGGAGGGAGTAATAATGACCAAGGAACAAAACACCAATCATGCAGAACAAAGGTTAGATCAAGTAAAAGAGCAATTGGTGGAGCTTGGAAAGAAAAGGGGTATTCTCACATATAAAGAAATAATGGATCGCTTATCCACCTTTGATCAGGATTCCGAACAGATCGATGATTTTTTCGAATATCTTGGTGATCAGGGAATAGAAATTATCAATCATGAAGAGGATGATGACGACATCGTTTTGGATGAAGGGGATCAAGGAAATGAAGATGATTTTAATTTGGAGGATTTAACACTTCCCCCAGGAATAAAGATAAATGATCCTGTTCGAATGTACCTTAAGGAAATTGGTCGAGTTCCTCTCCTGTCCGCAGAGGAAGAGATCGAACTGGCTAAGCGAATTGAACAGGGGGATGAAGACGCAAAAAGAAGATTGGCTGAAGCCAACCTTCGTCTTGTGGTAAGCATTGCAAAGCGATATGTCGGCCGTGGCATGCTCTTCCTTGATTTGATTCAGGAAGGGAACATGGGTTTAATCAAAGCAGTAGAAAAGTTTGATTATAATAAGGGTTATAAGTTTAGTACTTATGCCACTTGGTGGATTCGTCAAGCTATTACCAGGGCCATTGCTGACCAAGCTCGTACTATCCGCATTCCTGTCCATATGGTTGAAACCATCAACAAATTGATCCGGGTTTCTCGCCAACTGTTACAGGATTTGGGCCGGGAGCCTACTCCTGAAGAAATCGGCAAGGAGATGGATCTGACACCGGAAAAAGTGCGGGAGATTATGAAAATTGCCCAAGAACCCGTATCTCTCGAAACTCCGATTGGTGAAGAAGATGATTCTCATCTGGGTGACTTCATAGAAGATCATGACGCACTGGCTCCTGCTGATGCTGCTGCCTATGAACTGCTTAAGGAGCAGCTGGAAGATGTATTAGATACATTGACAGAAAGGGAAGAGAACGTTCTTCGCCTGCGTTTTGGTTTGGATGACGGGCGCACCCGAACCCTGGAAGAAGTAGGTAAGGTATTTGGTGTGACAAGGGAAAGGATTCGCCAGATTGAAGCGAAAGCATTGAGAAAGTTACGCCATCCTAGCCGCAGCAAACGATTAAAAGACTTTTTAGAGTAACTATGGGAAGACCTACCTTGCGTAGGTCTTTTTATCCAGTTGGGCATTGCCGAAATCAGGAGGATGTCAATAAGATGGATGAACGACGGAAACAACTAATCATTCAGGAAATTAAATATTGGCAAAAGAATAAATTGCTTCCAGATCATTACTGTCTGTTTCTACTCCATCTATATTCTGGTGATGGAAACAGATTGGTAAAGAATAAAAGGAGATCCGGGATTGTTTTATCCATTTTAGCTTTTGTATGGATGATTGCCATTTCCTATTTTGTTATTAATTTTACTCGTTTTTCCATTCCGATGCAAATTATCGTATTTTCTATCATCTTGTTCTCCCTTTATATTAGCTCCTATTATTTTCGTACAGAAAAACCCTTGCTAACCAATTTGCTGGCAGGATTAGCCTCAATTTTTCTGATTGGAGGGGGAATTTTGCTCCTTAATCAATGGGGGAAGGGGCAGGATTGGCTACTTTTCTTTCTGGTAATCAGCTGTTTCGTTTGGCTCTTAAGCGGGGTCATTTACCGAATTTCTTATCTCTTTTTCTGTGGGCTAATCGGACTGGCTTTGATTTACGGATGGGCGATATATTCAGAGGTTAGTACCATTACTTTGCTGGTTTTTCAATTATACTGGCTGCCTTTTGCTCTCATCTTTATCTTATTGTCACTATGGTTGGGAAGCCGTTTTTCCATGTCTGGATCCATTTTTCTAACCGGTCTTTTCTTGCTGTTCGGGCCGGAAATTGAATCGTTGTATCTTTCCCATATTGACGTTGGGGTGATACAATTTTGGCTGTTTTCCAAGATCTTTGTCCTCGCTCTTATGCTTATTTTTACACGAAAAAGATGGCTGCCGTTTATCCCCTTGTGAATGCTCCCACGCCTATAGGGACGGGGACTTCTGGCGCATGAGGTTAAATATGATGTCCTCCAATTTTTTTGGCTCTGTCCATCGCTTGGCCTCCTGTGGTTAAAGAAGAAGCCCGAACGATGGCAGACTTCCCGAAACGGTGTTTAATCATATCCATGGTAAATCCCAGCTTTCGAACTTTTTCTTGATTTTTAAACAGATGAAGCTGGTAGCCGTCATCTTTTGATAGGGAAGAAAGGGTGATGCCAATGCTGCGAATCGGTTGATGATCCCAATGCTGTAAAAAGATTTTACAGGCTAAATGATAAACCTCCATGGTTGAATGGGTGAGCTCTTCTAACTTGTCTTGACGTGAAAAGCCCGTTGGATGGTCAAAATCCGCCCCCCGGCATGCTACGGTTACCGTCAATCCCATGTATCCATTGGTTCTTGCCCTGTAACATACTTCTTCACTTAATTCCAAAAGAACCACTTTGATTTCTTCCCACCGGTGATAATCCCTTGGCAATGTCATATGATGTCCGATGGATTTCCTTCCATTGTAAGTTCCTGGAGAAACGGGGGAATGATCAATTCCGTTGGCTGTCATCCATAAAATATGCCCATTGATTCCCCATAGGTGCTTTAGACGTTCCAATGGTGTTTTAGCCAAGTCGCCAATGGTGCGTATCCCCAGTTTATACAAACGATTCCCCATTCGGGTGCCTACTCCGAACAATTTGTTTACAGGGAGAGGCCATAATCTTTTCTCCATATCTTCCCTTGGAAGAAAATGAATTCCCCGGTTCTCCTTTTTGGCGAAATGATCACAGGCCATTTTTGCCAACACTTTATTTTCGCTGATCCCAATACGCGCCCAAATTCCCGTTTCTTTTTGTATTTTTCGCTGGATTTTTTCAGCCATTTCTTCCGGAGTTCCAAAGAGGTTGATGCTATGGGTGACATCCATAAATTGCTCGTCAATGCTGTAAGGTTCAACCAAATCGGTAAAATTATACAAGATAGAAGTGATTTGCAAGGATACGTCTAGGTATCGTCTCATTCTGGGTTTAACCACAACCAAATCAGGACACTTTTGCTGAGCTTTCCATAGGGGTTCTGCCGTTTTAACCCCCCATTTCTTGGCTAAAGGACATGCAGCTAGTATGATTCCGCTGCGGCGTTCAGGATCTCCGGATACAACTAAAGGCTTATCCATAAGGGAGGGATTTGCTGATTTTTCTACGCTGGCATAAAAGGACTGCATATCAGACAGGAAAATGACTCGTTGTTGTTTACCCATTTTCTCACACCCCATAAAAGAACACTAGTTCCTATATATTTATAATAACCGATTTTTAAAAAGATGCAACGGTTAAAAGTGGGTGTTTCAATCATAACGAAGAGGATATCGCTATAATTTCACTAATGTGCTACAATACCCCTGAAAAAACTTTGTGAAGATACCTAAAGATACACATTGGAGGGAAGGCCTTGGGTAAAAAATGGATGATAGCAGGTTTAAGAATGATGCCCAAAAAAGAGTTATCCAGACTAGTTGGCCATTGGACAAGAAGTCGCACCAGCCGGTTTCTTATTCCGATATTTACAAAGAAATACAAGATAAACCTTGAAGAAGCAAAATACCCGGTCCAACACTATAAAAGTTTGTCTGAATTTTTTATAAGGACCCTAAAACCGGAAGTCAGACCCATTGATCAGGATAAAAGGAAGTTTGTCAGTCCCGTAGATGGAAGGGTATCCCAATATGGCCGGATTCAAAAAGGGGAATTAATACAGGCAAAGGGAGTAACCTATACCGTCACCCAATTGCTGGGTGATCCAAAAGAAGCGCAGCAGTTTGAGGGAGGCTCTTATATCACAATATACTTAAGCCCAAGGGATTATCATCGGGTTCATTATCCAACTGACGGAGAAGTAATAAAGGCGGTTTATATCCCCGGAAAGTTATTCCCTGTCAATCAAATGGGAGTGGAAGGATATCCCGGGTTATTTGCAAAAAATGAGCGATTAATTACCTACATGAATATAGAAGATTTAACGACCGGAGATGCTCGATTGGCTGTTATAAAAGTGGGGGCCACCATTGTTGGGAGCGTACGGGTCCACTATGATGCGAATCTGTCCACGAATAAGCGGGGTGGGAAAGTGGAAGAAAAAATATTTTCCCCGCCGATTCCCTGCACAAGGGGAGAGGAAATTGGTTATTTTGAATTTGGATCTACCGTAATCCTTCTATACAGTAAACCCTTGGAATTTTTACCCCATATTCAATTGGGCGCTTTTATAAAAATGGGAGAAGCGATAGGAAAAAGATAGTTTTATTATAAGGACGGGACTAAATAATTTACCAAGGACAGCCTTCGAGTTCGTACGAAAGCTTTGAGGCTAAAGAACGGGAATAGTCCTCAAACTGACTCCATCTTTGAAATCCCCAGATGTTTTTGAGGGATCCGTTCTTTAGACTTGAAACGGACACGAATCACGTCTTGGGCGAACTCGATAAGCAGACGTGTAAATTTTTAGTTCCATATCTGTAAAAGAACAAAATCACAACAGCGATTTTGTTCTTTTTTTGTATGTTTTGGACAATATGAGAAAAAATAAAAAAAGCTTCTATCGAAAAAATGGAACAACCAGAAGAAGGAGCGGTGTTGATGAGAAAAATAGTGATATGGATTGGTGTGTTTGCTTTATTAGGTTCAGTAACCGTTGGTCTGCTAAACATTTTAAAAACAGAAGAAGTATTTGGCAAACAAACGTTGATTGTAGGAAGTCATGGAGGGGATGTTTATGAGCTTCAGGGAAGGTTGAAGTTTTTAGGATACTATACAGGGAAGATCGATGGCCATTTTGGTTGGAGAACCTACTGGGCCGTTAGAAATTTTCAATACCAGTTTGGTCTTAAAGTGGATGGAATTGTTGGACCAAAGACAAAATTAAAGCTGTGGAAAGCGACAAAAAATTGGAGACCAGGGGGAGCCCAAGTAAAGACGGAGAAAAAGGCAACTCCCGTCAGAAGCATGGGAGGGTTTTCAGCCAATGAAATTAAGATCATGGCCAACGCTGTTTATGGGGAAGCAAGGGGAGAACCTTATGTTGGACAGGTAGCTGTAGCGGCTGTTATTTTAAATCGGGTGGAAAGTGCCAAGTTCCCCAATACCCCTTCCGGCGTAATTTTCCAACCAGGAGCCTTTACGGCAGTGGCCGATGGGCAAATATGGCTTACCCCCAATGCCAAGGCAAAAAAAGCCGTTCAGGATGCCATCAATGGCTGGGACCCAACAGGCGGTGCGATCTATTACTTCAATCCAAATACAGCCACATCCGCATGGATATGGAGCAGGCCGCAAATCAAACGGATAGGCAAGCATATATTTGCAAGATAACCGTGATATAGATGGATATAGATTGAAAAAAGGTTGAACATGGAAAGGGAATGATCTTCTTATGGAGAATTAAATAATCATATATAATCCATATGTCGATGGAGGAGATCATGATAAACGTGTGGAAAAAGGGAGATCCTCCCTTTCTTTTATTTATCCTATTAACCATATTGCTGCTAGGTGGCACGTCACCTGGTTGTTCATCAAAACAAATGGAGGGGAATTATCGGGATGGGCCGACCATACCGGAAGAAAAAGTAAAAGTAAAGGTAATTCGGGTGGTTGATGGGGATACCTTTGTCATTGACGGGAATCAAAGGGTTCGATTAATTGGAATAGATACGCCAGAGTCCGTAGATCCCCGTCGCCCTGTTGAATTTTATGGAAAAGAGGCCAGTCAATTTTCCAAAAAAATGCTGGAAGGCAAAGAAATTTACCTGGTAAAGGGAACAACCCCGGTGGATAAATACAATCGAATCCTCGCTTGGGTTTGGCTTCTTGATGGAACGTTTGTCAATGGTGAGCTGGTCAGACAGGGATATGCCCAAGTGTACACCTTTAAAGATAATCCTGAGTATGCCCAATATCTTTTAAACCTGCAAAGGGAAGCAAGGGAGGCCGGCCGGGGGTTATGGTCAGAAAATGGACCGGAAGACAAGAAAGGGGATGCGGCATATGCTTACATCGCATCCCAAAATTCAAAGGTATATCATGAATTTGGTTGTCCCGGTGCAGAAGGAATTGAGGAGAGAAACAAATTATATTTTCCCGATGAACAGGAAGCCATCAATACCGGGAGAAGAATGTGCCGGGTTAAGGGTTGCAGAGGTTAAAGGTAAAGAACCTAATGTAATGTATATGGACGGAACTAAACATCCATGACCTGTAGAGTCACAAATTGATATGAACATGTATTTTCATATCAAAGAATTTACTAAGGACAGACTTCGAGTTCGTACCGAGCGGCGAGGCTAAAGAACGGGAATTAGCCGTCAATCTGACTCCATCTTCGAATTACCTAGGTGTTTTTGGGGCTCGGTTCTTTAGACTTGAAGCGGACATGAATCACATCTGAGCCGAACTCGACAAGCAGACGTGTATATCTTTGATATGAAAATAATTCCCTCCCGGGTCATACTGATCTAAAAATGTCAAGTGCTTGGTATCAATTTCCAGATAAAAATGGGTATAGGGATGCCCGGGATAATCGTTGTAAATGTTTCCAGTAGTTATGATGCAGTATTCTTCTGAACTTCGTAT